>JAJRQR010000027.1 GCA_024280145.1 Bacteroidota bacterium | reverse complement strand
TTAACCAATATGGGAACAGAAACTTCAATCGATGTTTCTACACTAGCGAATGCTACCTATATGCTCGTTATTAAAGGAGAACAAGGGAAAACTACTAAACAATTAATTGTGAATAATTACTAGAATAGATTAATTTCTAAAACAAAATCCTCCTTTTCTAATGTCTGAAAAGGAGGATTTTTTATTTTAAAGAAAACTAAATACTAATACCCAAAATCGTCTTTAATTTTATCTGCTTTATCTAACATTAAATCAATGGTAATAAACTCAACTTCCTCTTTATCGTAGGCTCCTTGAAAAATACGCATTGCTTTTTTTGGATCGCCAGTTTCTTCATAATAACGAGCTAAGTAATAATCACCAAGCACTGTATCTGGATATTGTTTTTTAGCCATAGTAGCTATATCTCTAAGAGAATCCCATTGTTTTCTTTTTTCTGCAGCCTTACAAGTTGCAATAAAATCATTTTCTCGAATAGGGTTGGTAAGCCCAAAAAGATCCTCAATAGTTTTATATTTATCTATTAAGTATTGAGAAATAGGAGTTTCTAATTTTAATAAAACATCGGTATATTCTTCTTTGCTTATTGGCCTGTAAACTGAAAACATTTTTTCCAGAGCAGAAGGTATTGCTCGTGCAACTAAAGAATAATGTGTTGCTCCATCAAAATTATCAAAATTATAATCAAAATTATCACTTTTTAAACCTTTTAAAGAACTATCTAACATTTCAGAAATCTCTTTTAAATCTTTAATATCGTCAGATCCTGTAGCTAGATAATAAAATGTTTTTGTTTGAATTTGAGGAATTCTATCTGGAATTCGTTCATCTAATAAAGGCGCTAAATCGGGACTTAAACTAATATATCCATTAAAAAGAGGAGGATCTTTAAAGAGATAGTAGTTAATAAAATTTGCTGTATAATCATGACCAATTGCAATTGCAAATTTTGCAGTTCTAAAATTTTTATCGATATATGGGATAAGTTCTAAACCAATAAACTCAAAAAAATCAGCACCAGAATCGGCAGGCATAAAAGTTTTGTCATCATAATAACAATCATCATAGCGAGAATCTCCTTGCATGATTCCGATTACTAAAGATTCTGGCATATCTTCCCAATAACTAAAATAATCAACGTTTCCTGCAACAGGTTCAAAAAGATAATTTGCGTCTAAAACAATTATTATAGGATATACTTTTTCAGTGTTTTCATCATAATCTCTAGGAAGTTGAATTTTTAACTTACGATATTCATCTAGTTTTACAGATTGAATTTCTTCATAAATTATTTTAGATTGTGAGAAAGTCGAAACACAAAAAAATAGGTGTAAAGCAAAAAATACAATTTTTTTCATAGGAGTTTTATTAATGCTGAAAGATAACGATTTTTATAAATGAATTATTTTCGGAACAAGAAATTAATTATTTAACTCTATTGTAAAACGGAAGAATTAGAAAAGACAGTCCGCCAAAAAACACAATTGAAGCGATATTTGATGTCCAAACTATCCAACCAAAAGCAGTTCCTACAGTTTCAGGAATTGCAAAAACGGCAAGAATTCCTGCAACAAAAAACGGATAAGATCCAAAACCACTGTTGGTAAAAGCAAAGGAAAAACTACCTACAACAAAAGTAATTATTAATGTTGAAAAAGCAATAGTTGAAGTTTCGTCTAATGCAAAAGTTGCTGTGTAAAAAGAAAGTAAATACAAACCCCAAATTAAAAAAGAATGAATTATAAAAGGCACTTTCTTTTTCATTTTAAGAATGCTTAAAACACCTTCTTTTAAGCCTGAAAAGAATTTTTTAATCTTATATATAAATTTAGATTTTGAATACTTTAATAGTAATAAAGAACCAATTCCTAAAATTAGTGCTATTCCAATTATGGAATACAAAGTTTTTAATGGTAGCTCTGTAATTAAATATTGTGAAAGCTTGTCAAACTGAAGTAATAAAGCGATTGCAGTAAACCCAAAAAGGAAAATTAGATCGACTATTCTTTCAGAAATTATAGTCCCGAATGCTTTATCAAAAGGAACATCTTCATACTTATTGATAATTACTGCTCTTGAAACTTCACCGCTTTTTGGAATAAATATATTCATAATATACGCCACATAAACCGCCATGAAGTTATTGAGTTTTTTTGGTTGATAGCCTAAAGGTTCTAACATGTAATTCCAACGAAATGCTCTAGAAATATGACTAAGTAAACTAAAAAACACAGAAAGAATAATTATAAAATAATCTGCTTTTTTAAAATAAAATTTGATTTCTTCTAATTGCTCTTCAGAAAATTTTGAATAAGAATAATAGATTAAAAAAGCACCAACTCCAAGAGGAATGGCTATTTTCAGAAATTTAATGAATGATTTGTTCAATTTAAAAAAGTAAATTATTGTCTTCGTTTGGGAATACTAGGGAAGGTTTAAATAACTTAGCATCTTCCACAGACATTATTGCGTAAGTTATTAAAATTAGCACATCACCAGGAGCCACTTTTCTTGCAGCTGCTCCGTTTAAAGTAATTTCGCCACTTTTTCTCGGTCCTGGGATTGCATATGTTTCTAGCCGTTCACCGTTATTATTGTTTACAATCTGAACTTTTTCGCCTTCAATAATATTTGCGGCATCCATTAAATCTTCATCTATGGTAATGCTTCCAATATAATTTAAGTCGGCTCCTGTAACTTTAACTCGGTGAATTTTAGATTTTACTACGTGTATTTGCATTAGGCAAAGGTATTAATTTAAAGCAATATTATCTATCAATCTAACACCTCCAATAAAAGCAGCAATAAATGCACGATAGCTTGTGTTTTTATTTTTAGTTGAAGCCGTTTTTAAAGTGTTAACGGCTGCTATTTCAAAGTATTCAAGTTCTAATAAGGAGTTAGAGATAAATTCGGTTTCGACCATTTTGTTTAATTCTGAAATAGTTGATGTTTTAAACTTGCCTTTTACTTCAGAAAGTGTTTTGTAAATTAATGCTGCTTCTTCTAATTCTTGTTTGTTTAGACGTTTGTTTCTAGAACTCATTGCCAATCCACTATTCTCTCTAATGATAGGGCTTCCAATAATTTCAACTGGTAATTTTTCTATTTCAACTAATTTTTTTACAATTTGCAATTGCTGAAAATCTTTTTCGCCAAAATAGGCTCTATTTGGTTTTACTGTCCTAAAAAGAAGGTCTAAAACAGTACCTACTCCATCAAAATGTCCCGCACGATGTTTACCTTCCATTTCGTTTTCAATACCTTCAAAATTATATTTTTTCGAAACAATATTCTCTTTATATAATTCAGCTGCATTTGGAAAAAAGACAAAAATGTTTCCCGAAACTTTTTTCAGAAGAGCAACATCGCCTTCTAAAGTTCGTGGGTATTTATCTAAATCGTTGGAGTTATTAAATTGGGTTGGGTTTACAAAAATACTTACAACTACGCATTCGTTTTCTTGGCAAGCTTGCTCTACTAAAGAGATGTGACCTTTATGTAATGCTCCCATTGTAGGGACAAACCCAATACTTTTACAGTCTTCTAAAAAAGGCAATAATGCTTTTTGTAAAGAAGCACTTGATTTGTGTATTTTCATAAAGGAGTATTTTAAGGCAGTAAAAATAATATATTAAAGTCAGTCTGCATAAAATTTCGTAATTTTGCATGTTTTTACGCACCAAGAAATTTAAATATATATGAAAGATAAGAGAATCTTGTACGTGTCTTCAGAGGTAATTCCTTACCTTCCTGAAACCGAGATTTCTTCAATGTCGTTTGAAGCGCCTCGAATGGTAAATAGCAACAAGGGGCAAATTAGAATATTTATGCCTCGTTACGGAAACATAAACGAACGCAGACATCAACTTCACGAAGTGATACGTTTATCTGGTATGAATTTGGTTATCAATGATATGGATATGCCGCTAATTATTAAAGTAGCGTCAATTCCTAAAGAACGGATGCAAGTTTATTTTATTGATAACGAAGAGTATTTTAAAAGAAAAGCGACCTATGGCGATGAAGAAGGAAAACTTTTTGATGATAATGACGAACGTGCAATCTTCTTTGCAAAAGGGGTAATTGAAACAGGTAAAAAGTTAAATTGGTCTCCAGACATTATTCATGTTCACGGTTGGTTGGCTTCTTTTTTACCTTTATATTTAAGACAATATTACGGAAAAGAACCTCTTTTTGAAAACAGTAAAATTGTTACATCTGTTTATAATCAAGGATTTAATGGTAAGTTAAATGCTTCAGTTACCGATAAAATAATGTTTGATGGTATTGAAGAAAAGCACATTCAGGAATTAAAAGAGCCTGATTACATTAATATGATGAAAGTTGCTATTAAAAATTCGGATGCAATAATTTATGGTTCAGAAATAATTCCTGAAGAACTAGAAAATTATCTTAAGGAATTTGAAATGCCAATGTTAAAGTATCATAAAAAAGAAGAAATTTCTCCTGCATATTTAGATTTTTACCTCCAAGAAGTATTATCTTAAAATATTCATTTTTATATTCCTATGAAAACACGAAATTATTTGCCTAAAATAGTGGCAATATTATTTATCATTATTTCAATTTCTTCTTGTGATGAAGATTTTAATACCATCGGAGCCGAAATTATAGGTGATGATAGTTTGTTGTCTGTATTAGATGACAGTCATACAGTTATTTCATATAGTAGAAAAAACGCACCTGTTCAAACCAATAATAGCCCATTAAGTCAATTAGGAGTTTATTACGACCAAACTTTTGGAAAGTCAACTTATAATTTTAGTACTCAATTATTATTAAGTACTGTTAATCCAATTTTTGCAGATGAACTCGGGCAAGAAGTTGTTTTGGATAGTGTGATCCTATACATTCCTTTTTACAGCGAAAATATATTAGGAGAAGAAGAAACTACCTATACCTTAGATTCGGTTTATGGAGATAGTCCTATAAAAATTGAAATGTTTGAGTCTAATTTCTTTTTAAGAGAATTAGATCCTGATTCAGGTTTTGAGGATCCTCAACTTTATTATTCAAATCAAGGGGAAGAATTCGAAAACTTTTTAGGAGATAATATTATTTCTATTGAAGATTTTGTACCAAGTGATGAAGGTTATATTTTAACTGCCACTACTCCTGCTGAGATAGAAGGTGAAGAGGATGTAGTTGATAGTACATTTGTTAATCCAGGAGTAAGGACTTATTTGCCAGTAGAGTTCTTTCAAGAAAAAATATTAGATAAAGAAGGAGGACCAGAATTAAATAATAATAACAATTTTAAAAATTATTTTAGAGGGCTTTATTTCAGAACATCTTCAGAAACAAATGATGGCAGTATGTTTAAATTTAATAATGCTACTGCAAGTATTACACTTTATTATCATTTTGAAAGACCTAAAGAAAATGATTTAGGAGAACCTATTTTGGATGAAAATGGTATTCAGATAATAGATACTATTAATAGTGAGTTTCCTTTAAATTTTGGAGGTGTAAACCTTAATACTTTTGATAATGATCTGTCTTCAGAGGTAGCTGCAGCTATTGAAAATCCAAATACCGTAATTGGAGAATAAAACTTATACATTCGAGGTGGCGATGGAATTTTAACCGTAATAAATCTTTTTGGAGAAGATGTTGATGATAATGGAGTTGCAGATGAATTAGAAGTTTTAAGAGAGAAAAAATGGATAATAAGCGATGCTAATTTAAAGTTTTATGTGGACCAAAACAAAATTGAAGGCGGCGATACTGAACCAGAACGAATTACGATTTATAATTTAAAAAATAATTTAGTTTTAGCAGATTATATTATTGATCCAACTTCTGGGAATGAACCAGTAAACGCTTATACAAACCACTTAGGAAGATTAGAAAGAGATAGTGATGGTAACGGAGATTATTATAAAATTAATATTACTAGTCATATTAGTAGTTTAATAAATAAAGATTCTACAAACGCACCATTGGGACTAATCGTTTCGCAAAATGTATTAATTAATGGATTTCAAAAACTAGATACCCTTTTAGATGCAAATCCAGATTTGCCTACTATAGAAACAGTACCAAGAAATAGTGTTTTTGCACATGAAGGAACCGTATTATATGGTAATAATACAGTTGATGAACAAAAACGATTAAAGCTTCAGATATATTATATAGAGGAAAACTAAAAAAAACAAGTATTTATGTGTGGAATTGTTGGGTATATTGGAAAAAGAGACGCATACCCTGTTATATTAAACGGATTAAAAAGGCTAGAGTATAGAGGATATGATAGTGCAGGTATAGCTTTATATGACGGTTCAACTATTCAACTTTGTAAAACCAAGGGAAAAGTAGCAGATTTAGAAAAGAAAGTTTCTGAAGAAATGGCTACCAAAGGAAACCTTGGAATAGGTCATACACGTTGGGCAACCCACGGAATTCCAAACGATATAAATTCACATCCACATTTCTCAAATAGTGGTGATTTAGTAATAATCCACAATGGAATTATTGAAAATTATGCTTCAATAAAAAAAGAATTAATTAATAGAGGATATACTTTTTATTCAGACACGGATACAGAAGTTTTAGTAAACCTTATTGAAGATATAAAGAAAAACGAAAATGTAAAACTTGGCAAGGCAGTGCAAATTGCTTTGAATCAAGTTGTTGGTGCTTATGCTATTGCATTGTTTGATAAAAATAAACCAGACGAAATTGTAGTTGCAAAATTAGGTAGCCCATTGGCTATTGGGATAGGTACAGATGAGTTTTTTGTGGCGAGTGATGCCTCTCCTTTTATAGAATTTACAAATAATGCTATCTATTTGGAAGATGAAGAAATGGCAATTATTCGTTTAGTAAGAGAAATAAAAATAAGAAAAGTAAAAGACGATAGTATAGTTGCTCCATACATTCAAGAGCTTCAGCTAAATATTGAGCAGATTGAAAAAGGGGGTTACGACCACTTTATGTTAAAAGAAATTTATGAGCAACCTTCTGTAATTAAAGATACTTATAGAGGAAGGTTACTAGCAGACAAAGGGATTATTCGTTTAGGAGGGTTAGAAGATTATATTGAAAAGTTTATTAATGCCGACCGAATTATTATAGTTGCTTGTGGTACTTCATGGCACGCAGGTTTGGTGGCGGAATATATTTTTGAAGACTGGGCTAGAATTCCGGTTGAAGTTGAATATGCTTCAGAATTTAGATACAGAAATCCTGTAATAACAGAAAAAGATGTAGTTATTGCTATCTCTCAAAGTGGTGAAACTGCAGATACATTAGCTGCTATAAAATTAGCAAAAGAAAAAGGTGCTTTTGTTTATGGTATATGTAATGTAGTGGGTTCAACTATTTCCAGAGCTACACATAGCGGAACATATACACATGCTGGACCAGAAATTGGAGTAGCTTCCACAAAAGCATTTACAACACAAATAACAGTGTTAACAATGATTGCTTTAAAATTGGCAAAAATAAAAGGCACAATTTCTCAAACCGATTATATGGTGCATTTAAGAGAATTGGAGCTTATTCCAACAAAAGTAGAAAGTGCTTTAAGTAAAAATGATGCTATTGAAAAAATTGCATTGTTATTTAAAGATGCTACAAATTTTCTTTATTTAGGACGTGGCTATAATTTTCCTGTTGCTTTAGAAGGAGCACTTAAGCTAAAAGAAATCTCATACATTCATGCCGAAGGATATCCAGCTGCGGAAATGAAACACGGTCCTATTGCGTTAATTGATGAGCATATGCCAATTGTAGTAATTGCAATAAATAGCAATCATTATGAAAAAGTGGTAAGTAATATTCAAGAAATAAAATCTAGAAAAGGTAAAATTATAGCAGTTGTTACAGAAGGAGATACTGTTGTTAGAGAATTAGCAGATTATATTATGGAAGTTCCTTACACTCCAGAAACGCTTTCACCATTGGTTACTACAATTCCTTTACAGCTTTTATCGTATCATATCGCTTTAATGTTAAACAGAAATGTTGACCAACCTAGAAACTTAGCAAAAGCTGTTACTGTAGAATAAGTAAAAGACTAAAAAATCTTTTTATATAGAATATCTTCTTTTTTTATTTGTCAAGTCTTTTATTAAGACTAATTTTCCGTATATTTCGGCATTAAAACCAATTCAAATATAAATATGAAGACTATTATTACAATTTTTTGTATGTGTTTTAGCGTCATTGCTTTTTCACAAACAACCGTAACGGGAAATGTTGTAGATCAAAATTCAGAACCCGTATTAGGTGCCAATGTAATTGTTGTGGGAACATCAACTGGTACAGCTACAGATTTTGATGGAAACTTTACATTAACTGTTGACCAATCCCCCCCATTTTCAATTGAGTTTAGTAGTATTGGATATCAATCTTTTACTCAAGAAGTAACTTCAAACAATCAAACGTTTAGCATTACCTTAAATGAAGGTGATGAGTTAGATGAGGTAGTTGTATCTGCATCCAGAACTCCTGAAAGTGTAAGAGAATCTCCAGTTACTATTGAGAGAATAACTGCTAGAGATATTCAAAATTCATCATCTCCAAATTTCTATGCAAGTATAGAAAACTTAAAGGGAGTTGATGTAAACAAAGGAAGTTTAACTTTTAATTCTGTTAATACGCGTGGATTTGCAACTTTTGCAAACACTCGTTTTGTACAGTTAGTAGATGGAATGGATAATTCTTCTCCAGCATTAAACTTCGTTATTGGTAACTTTTTAGGAATGAATGAACTTGATGTTAATAGTGTTGAGTTATTACCTGGAGCATCTTCTGCCTTATATGGTGCAAATGCGTTTAATGGTATTTTATTTATGACTAGTAAAAGCCCATTTGACGACCAAGGGATTAGCGTTTATGTTAAAACAGGAATTACATCTCAAAAAGAAGCAGGTGATAATAATTTCTATGATTTTGGAGTAAGAGCAGCCCATAAATTTTCTGATAAATTCGCTGCAAAAGCTTCTTTTTCATTTTTAAATGGAACAGAATGGTATGCAACAGATACCAATCAATATAATTTAAGAGGCCCTGGTTTACCAGATGAAATAGTTCCTTTTACAAATCAACCAGCTCATGATGGGTTAAATATTTATGGAGATGAGGTTTCTTTAGGAGCTTTAGGAACCGATTTAAATGGAGTTGCACAATCATTAGAAGCAATGGGGTTAATTCCTGCTGGATCTAGTAATTTGATACCTAAAGACAATGTGTCTAGAACAGGATACAGAGAACAAGACCTAACAGATTACGGAGCTCAAAGTGGAAAATTTGATATTTCTTTAAATTATAGACCAACAGGCGGTGATTTAGAAATTATTTGGAATTCTAAAATAGGTTTTGGTAGAACTATTTATCAAGGTGCAAATAGATATCAATTAGATAACTTTATTATGCAACAACATAAATTGGAAATTAAAAGTAAAGACTTTTTTGTAAGAGGTTATACTATTAATGAAAATGCTGGAAATTCGTATGATATGCGTTTTACAGGAATTAATATGAGTAAAATTGGAGCTTCAGAATGGTTCGGAACTTATACTGGAGCTTATTTACAAGCAGTTCTAGGAGGAGCAACAAGTGAACAAGCACATGCAGGGGCAAGAGTTTTTGCAGATAATAACATTACGCTTCAACCAGGAACTCCTGAGTTTAATGCGGCTTATGAACAAGTTATTTCAAATCCTGATGTGTCTGTAGGTTCAAAATTTATTGATGAATCTAAAGTATATGTTGGAGAAGGTAATTATAATTTCAAAAGATTATTAAATGAATTTATGGATCTTCAAGTTGGAGGAAACTACAAGCAATACTCTTTAAATTCAGGAGGAACAATCTTTACTGATTATGATGGTTCAATTGATTATAATGAGTTTGGAGCTTATACACAGGCTTCTAAAAAATTCTTAGCAGAAGAAAGAATGAAAATAACAGCGTCATTACGTTACGATAAAAACGAATTTTTTGATGCAAGTTTTTCTCCAAGAGTATCTTTTACTTACTCTGCTGGAGACAGAAAACAACATAACTTTAGAGCTTCTTATCAAACTGGATTTAGAAATCCGGACACACAATCACTTTTTATTGGTTTTAATGTAGGTAGAGCAATTTTAGTTGGATCAGCTCCTGCTAACCTTGACAGAATTTTACCAGGGACTCCATTAACTGGACGTGATGCATATTTTGATTCTTATTCAAGAGCTTCTGTTGAGGCATTTGCTGCAACAGGTGATGTTAGTTTGTTAGAAGCAGTGATTACTCAACTAGTTGAACAAGAAAAAATACAAGCATTCGATCTTGGTTATCGTGGAAAAATTGGACCTATTAATGTTGATGCAAATGTGTATTACAATATTTATGATGGTTTTATCAATCAAAAAATTGTTATAACTCCAATTTCGGGTAGTGCTTTTGATCCTTCAGGAATTGCTGATTTAGTTTCTGGTAACACAGAGGCATTTCAACTATATACAAACTCAACTGCAGATGTAAGTTCTTATGGTGCTGTAATTGGAATTTCAACAAAATTTGGGAATAACTTTAGAATTGGATTAAATTATACCTATGCCGAATTTGATTTTGATCAAGCATCAGATCCAGATTTTAGTGCAGGATTTAACACTCCAAAAAACCAAGTAAAACTTTCTATCGGAAACCCTGAAGTATTTAAGAACTTTGGTTTTAATGTCGATGGTCGTTATAAAGGAGAGTACCTTTGGGAATCAAGTATTGCAAATGCAGTAATGCCTGAAACTTATGTAATTGATGCGCAAATAAATTATTCTATTCCATCACTTAAGTCTATGATTAAAGTAGGTGGAACTAATTTAGGAGGTACTGAATATCAAAGTGCAGTAGGAACTGGTAATGTTGGTTCTCAATATTACATCTCTTGGACTATTAATAATTAATAAAACTAAAACAATATAAAATGAAGATATTTAATAAATATAAAAGTGTTTGGTTAGTAGCTTTTGCTGTTACCCTTATCGCATCGTGTAGTGAAGAATATGACATTCCTGTTGAAGAAGAAATTCCATTATCTTCTGGGTCTGCAGATTTTTCTAAATATGTTTCTTTAGGAGCATCTTTTACTGCTGGATTTACTGATGGAGCCTTGTCTATGGCTAGTCAAGGAAATTCGTTTCCAAATTTAATTGCAGGAGCTTTTGCAAGTGCAGGTGGAGGAGAATTTACACAGCCATTAATGAATGACAATATTGGAGGAATGACATTAGGAGGAACTCAAATATTAAATCAAAGACTTTATTTTGATGGTGCAGGAATCTCAATGATTAGTGATCTTCCTACTACTGAATTGTCAAATGTTGCGCCAGGACCATATAATAATATGGGAGTTCCAGGAGCAAAAAGTTTTCATTTATTAGCAAATGGCTACGGAAACGTTGCTGGTGTGCCACTTGGTTTAGCAAACCCTTATTTTGCTAGAATGGCTTCAAACCCTAACGCATCAATGTTAGAAGATGCTGCTTCACAAGGAGGTTCGTTTTTTACACTTTCAGAAATTGGAGGAAATGATGTGTTAAGTTATGCTATTTCTGGTGGTTCTGGTGTAGATCAAACAGGAAATTTTGACCCTGCTTCTTATGGCTCAACTGATATTACTGATCCAAATGTATTTGCACAAGTTTTTTCAGCTTCTGTAGATGCTTTAACGGCAAACGGAGCTAAAGGAGTGGTTGCTAATGTACCCTATATTACAAGCTTATCTCACTTTACAACTGTACCGTTCAATCCGGTTCCATTAGATGCAGCAACAGCAGGAGCTTTAAATGCTGCATTTGCTGAATACAATGGAGGCTTATTACAAGTTAAGGGTTTAGGTTTAATTACAGCTTCTGAAAGAGCTGCTAGAACAATAGCTTTCGCTGCTGGACAAAATGCAGTAACTATGATTGATGAAGATTTAACAGACTTGAGTGCTTTGGGATTGCCTTCTTACAGACACGCCACAAGTGCTGATTTATTAGTTTTACCAAGTTCTAATTTTATAGGAACTGTTGTTGGTGGAAACCCTCAATTTATTAATGGTGTTTCGGTACCGTTAGAGGATAAATGGGTGTTAACTCCACAAGAACAACAAGCAATTACCGTGGCAACAGATGCTTATAACGCGACTATTGAAGCGGTAGCAAACGCAAAAGGCCTTGGGTTTGTGGATTTTAAATCATTACTAAATGAAGCGTCTAATGGAGGAATATTATTTGATAACTTTACTATGACAACTCAATTAGTTTTTGGAGGTCTAGTAAGTTTAGATGGTATTCATTTAACAACTAGAGGTTATGCATTAATGGCAAATAGAATGTTGGAAGCAATTGACGTAGCTTACGGCTCAAACTTTCAAGCATCAGGATCATTGCTTAAAGCAGATGATTACACAACGATATATCCAGAAGGGTTGTAAAAGTAAATTAATATAATATTTAAAACCGGAGCTTTATGCTTCGGTTTTTTTATGCATTTTAATTTATTAAAAGCTTATAATAATTGGTTGTCAAACATCAATTATTTCCAAAAATGAAACTTAAACACCTATCTTAAAATTTTAAGAATTTGCCTTGTTATTTTTCAATATAAAAAACTATCTTTGCCCCGTTTAAAACAAGGGAGTAATTTATCCCTAACAGTACTAAAAAATAAACAGTTAATAATGTCAAAAGTTACAGGTAAAGTTGCTCAAATTATTGGACCCGTTGTAGATGTTGAATTTGCAAACGGATCAGAACTTCCAAAAATTTACGATTCTCTTGAAGTAAATAATAATGGAAATTTATTAATCCTTGAAGTACAATCTCATATTGGTGAAAATACCGTGAGAACTATTTCAATGAATACTACTGATGGATTAAGTAGAGGTGTTGATGCGGTTGCTACAGGTGTACCAATTCAGATGCCAGTTGGAGATGATATTTATGGTCGTCTTTTTAACGTAATTGGAGACTCTATTGATGGTATTGGTGATTTGCCAAAAACGGGTGATGACGGACTTCCAATTCACCGTGAGGCTCCAAAGTTTGAAGATCTTTCAACTTCTACCGAAGTACTTTTTACAGGTATTAAAGTAATTGACCTTATTGAACCTTATGCTAAAGGAGGTAAAATTGGTTTATTTGGTGGAGCAGGTGTAGGTAAAACAGTATTGATTCAAGAATTAATTAACAACATTGCAAAAGGACACGGTGGACTTTCAGTATTTGCTGGAGTAGGAGAACGTACTCGTGAAGGAAACGATTTACTTCGTGAAATGTTAGAGTCTGGAATTATCAAATATGGTGACGACTTTATGCATTCTATGGAAGAAGGTGGTTGGGACCTTTCTAAAGTTCCAAAAGAATCTTTAAAAGAATCCAAAGCAACTTTTGTTTTCGGACAAATGAATGAACCTCCAGGAGCTCGTGCTCGTGTAGCATTATCAGGTTTAACTATTGCAGAATATTTTCGTGATGGAGCAGGAGACGGACAAGGAAAAGACGTACTTTTCTTCGTAGATAATATCTTCCGTTTTACACAAGCAGGTTCAGAGGTGTCAGCACTTTTAGGACGTATGCCTTCAGCGGTAGGTTACCAGCCGACATTAGCAACAGAGATGGGAGCAATGCAAGAACGTATTACTTCAACTAAAAGAGGTTCTATTACATCAGTACAAGCGGTTTATGTTCCTGCGGATGATTTAACAGATCCAGCACCAGCAACTACTTTTGCGCATTTAGATGCAACAACAGTACTTTCACGTAAAATTGCTGAACTTGGTATTTACCCAGCGGTAGATCCTTTAGATTCTACTTCAAGAATTTTAACAGCAGATATATTAGGTGACGAACATTACGACTGTGCACAACATGTAAAAGAATTATTACAACACTATAGAGAATTACAAGATATTATTGCTATCCTTGGGATGGAAGAATTATCTGAAGAAGACAAACAATCGGTATATAGAGCAAGAAAAGTACAACGCTTCTTATCTCAACCTTTCCACGTAGCGGAGCAGTTTACAGGTATTCCAGGATGTTTGGTAGATATTAAAGAAACGATTAAAGGTTTTAATATGATTATGGATGGTGAATTAGACCACTTACCAGAAGCTGCTTTTAACTTGAAAGGTTCTATTGAGGAAGCGATGGAAGCTGGTGAGAAAATGTTAGCCGAAGCGTAAATTGCTTAAAGCCTAAAGCTTAAAGCCTAAAGCAATAAACATGTATTTAGAAATAGTAACTCCAGAGGCTTCGTTAGTAAGCGGTGAAGTAGAATCGGTTTCGGTTCCAGGTGTAGATGGTGAATTTCAGATGTTGAGTAATCACGCTGCTATCGTGTCTACATTACAAAGAGGAAAAGTATTATTTAAAGGAGATCCAGAATTCACTGAAGGATTTGAAGATAAATTTACAAAAGATACTGACGGTAGATGGTCGCTTGAAATTAACAGCGGAACTATAGAAATGAAAGATAATAAAGCAATTATTTTAGCAGATTAAGTTAAGGTAAATTTTAAAATATGAATCCCAAATTCCAGTATGGAGTTTGGGATTTTTTTTGCTTTATTCTTTTAAATTAAGAAGTAGATCAATTACTTCTTCAGTATCATCAAAAGTAACTTTCATTTCTTGATACGTCCAAACATCACCAGTTTTTTTAGCTAAGACTAATAAATCTGCTTCCCCTTTTGGTCCTTTTACAGGAATTTTTAAGTCGGCAGTACCATTATCATTTTCATAATTGATGTTTCCTTGAAACATCCCGTTAGGTTCTATAGGTTCTCCTAATTTTTCGATAACCAATTCATTTTTTAAAAGGTTTTCCATTCCAACTTCGTAAGGAACTGAATCCTTAAACATTCCTGTTACTTTGCCTACCATTGCAGTAAAGAGCAATATAAAAACAATAATAACCGAAAGGCAACCTATGGAAGGCACTGCCCATTTCCAATTTCTACCAAACCAGTTTTTTTCTTTAACTTCTTCTATCATTTTATTCTTATTAACTTGAGTAAAAATAAGCTATTAATTCATTGTAAATTTTATTCTATCAAATTTGTTGAAAAAATTGAAACGGTATTGTTAAAATATTTCTGAAAATTAGTATCTTACCTAAGATTATAAAAAATCTATTTTATG
>JAJRQR010000026.1 GCA_024280145.1 Bacteroidota bacterium | reverse complement strand
CTATTGACAAACTTTCTTTCCATAATTCGCGCTCACCATCGATTCCCTTTGAATTTAATTTTCTTCCTTCAATATGTCCCGGATTAAAGACCTCTATAAAAAAGAATTTCGAAGTGTCAATATCATCATTAAGGTACTGTTTTAAAGGACCAATGACATCTCTAGGCTCTCCTAAGCCTGTACCAATATACGACACATCTCTTAAAGTAAAATTACTTTCATCATAACCTATTTCAGGTTTATTAAGTATTAAATATGGTTTTTCTGCAATAAAATATGTTTTATAATTGTTATTCTTAAAAATAGATAAAACCGTGTTTTCTGAAATAATAATATTTCTAGCATTTAAAGCTTCACTAAAACTTTTACCATTATTATAATGATGGTGTTTCATCATAAAAATTGAACTATTTGAAGAAAGCGTTGATGCGTAGTTACTTCGAAAATTATTATAGTATTTAAAGTTTTCTTTATTCAAAAAGTTTTCAAACTCGCTATAATCAATATTATAATTATCTTTTTTTAATTCTGAAAAATTTGCATAACCGTCTGGTTGAATAAAATAAACACTTGGTCTTTTTGTAAATTTTACTTCCTCAATATTGTCTGGCTGTAATTTCCAAGCAGGAGAATAATTAACTAATATTATGACTCTCGGTATTAAAGTAACAACTCCAATGAGCGCCAAAATTAATTGAACTACAATTATTTTTTTTGAATACTTATAAAAAAACAATCCAAAAATAAATGAGATTATCAAACTTAACAAGGCAGTTTTTTTATCTATTCCAGCATAATAACATACCGATAAAAAAAACAAAAAAGTAAATAAATTTAAAAATGGAAGTAGGTATTTTTTATATTTTTTAAATATAGATAGTTCAAAAACCCTATTGGCAATAACAAATATTACAATAGGCAGACACAAAAATAATAGTATAAAATACCCAACATGACCCCAAGTATTTACAATAGTATAATTGTTTGTAAAATAAAATAGAATCGGGTATAACCCTGATGCAATTGCTGCTAAAACAGGAAACTGTTTGTTACTAGAAAGAAATTTTTGAATAAAGCTTTGTTCTTTCTTAGCTTTCATGATTTTTGTTTTTAAACAAATACATAACTCGCTTCGTACCTTCTACCTCTTCTTTTTTTACAAGATTAAAAAAGTTTGAATATCCTTTTTCAAATTCAGATTGATTGTAAAAGTCAAAATGATTGATAAATTCTCGCTTACGAACCAATAAGGATTCTACCCAAGAGTCTTCTCTTTTGGGGAATTCAATAATTAAATTCTTAGAAAACTTGGCAAAAAATTCTGCTGATTTTTCAAAAGGCACATTTCCAGACAAAGTAATATGATGTATCAATGCTAATGCCATCGTGACATCTGGAGCATAGTCTTTTAGTCTATTTATTAAGGAAGCTCGTTCGGTATTATTAAAACCAATTCCGGGTGCGGGTTGTAACACATCACAAACAAACGGAAGCATATTTTCTTCTTTGTTTTCCTGAATTTGCTTTAGGTTAAAATCGACTGCATTACTATCAATATCGGTTACAATAATATGTTTTACCAAGTCTTGAACGGTTCTTGCAAAAGTCCCATCATTCCCCCCAACATCAATTAGTTTTTGAGCGTTTAAAGGCTGTACCCAGTCACGAATCACCTCTTTTTTTGTTTTAAAAGCTCCTTCGTTATAATTGGTTTTGGTGTAATAGTTTCCCCATTCACTAGATTCCTTCAGTTGTAATTTTGATATGTAATTATACAAACTTTCAATAATATTATTCTGTGCTTTTTTTGAAAGCTTGGCGATTTTAGTTTCCGCTTTATAGTCTTCACTATGTTTGCTTTCCATCTTCGCCAACAAATGGATATTTGGATAAATAACCGAACTTAATTTTGTTCTCCTAGGAAGCATCGAAGAAATCATTTTTACCGGAATTCCATCAATATAAGCCTCTAACATATTAAACACTTCCGAACCGTGATATTTTGCTAAAACCAAAGGTCCAAAAAAGTGAGTAATGAATTGCTTGTAAGCTCTCCAAGGTGTTCCATCTTCATAAAAATCAAACGAGAGGGTGTCGATAAAAATGGGTTTTCCTTTGTGAAAAGTTACATTATAAGCAGAGGCATCTTTTAAAATAAACCCTTTTGAAAGTGCAAATTTTTGAATTTTTAGTGTTAATAAAGCAGCTTGTTTAAACTGCTCAAATCCCCATTCATAAGGGTTTGTGATAAACGAAATTTTCTCTGGAGTAATAATAATTTTATCCTCTGAAACCGAAGTTTCCTCATGCGGAATTAACAAGTTGTTTTTGATGAGTGTTTTAAAAAAACCACTCTCTTTTAATTTGCTGTACTGTGGAAAATAAATAGGATTGATTACCCTTCTTAAGGTTTCACCATCGTGAAACATATATCCTGAAGGGTCGCGAAAAGAAGCTTCGTGGGGTTTATTGATCTTTGTCATTGGTTTCGTCGGTATCATCTTCTTCGTCAACATCTATTGAGTCATAAGCATCATCCTCCTTAACCAAACCCAACATAGTTTTCACTTTGTGAAGTGCATTTTTTGAAAAAAGCAATATTCCTGCGGCGGCGGCTACTACTCCTTGAACAATCATGGCTCCTAATCCTGGGTCGAAATACAAAAAATTCATACTATATTATTATTGCGATGTTAACTTTAGCAAATTAACTAAAAAACACGCACTTTATTGAGTGAAATTGTAATTAAATTATATTCTGAAATTACTGTATAAAAAAAATCGGAATTTAATGAAACCTAGTAGGTTTGGTTTATTTACTCCTTAACCGCTTTCTTAACCACGTAGCCATTTTCTGTTTCAATCTTCACAAACAACAAACCACTTGTAAATGCAGAAACATCTATTTGCTTAACATTTATAGTCTCCAACAACCTTTTACCCATAACATCATAAACATATACACGGTTAATAGCAATACCATTTTCTGTACGTATTTGCAAAACATCTTTTACAGGGTTAGGGTAAAGCTGTATAGCCTCTTGTAAATTTTGCTCTGTAATACCCAAAATACATTCTTCGCTATAAACAGCGGTTTCGTCTTTGCACCAATTACCATCGTTAATATCTTCACAAACTTGACTATTAGCATAAGCAACATCATCTACTTGTATGCAACTAAGATTAGGATTGCCAGATGCCATTAATCTTGCTATACCATTGGTATTCCCGTTTTTTAAATTTAAAGAGATTAATTGGTTGTTTTTACAACTTATTCTAAAAAGATTTGGATTTTGTGATACATCTAAACTCGTTAGTTGATTATCATTAGAATCAATTTGTTCAAGAGCGATATTTTGTGACAAATCTATGCTTGCTACTTGGTTATTTGCAAAATCTAACCATACTATATTTGGGTTATTAGATACATCTAAGCTAGTTAATGCATTATTATACACTACAACTTCTTCTAAATTTGGATTATTTGTGATGTCTATACTCGTTAAATCATCCATATAAATAAGGTGTAGTATTTTTAAATTAATATTTTGGCTTAAATTTATATCTGTTAACTCATTAAAACCCGAAGTAAACTTCTCTAATTGCAGGTTATTTGATAAATCTATCGCTGTCATTTCTGAGCCACCAACCCCTAATTCTTTTAAGTTAATATTCTGACTTAAATCTATAGACGAAATTGGAACACCACCAAAACTTAATATTTCTAATTGTATATTTTGTGATAAATCTATACTACTAATAGGATCATCTGAAAAATTAAGTTTACCCGTTGTGCATTTAAATAATGCTGATTTTTAAATTATTTATATTTCTATCAAAAACAAATTTATTAATAAATTGAATGATTGTTAATGATGTTAATTTTGATAGTATTCTTGTCTTAAAACCCTGAAATGATTTAG
>JAJRQR010000210.1 GCA_024280145.1 Bacteroidota bacterium | reverse complement strand
TTTACTAAAAAAGCTTGTGAGCATGAGACTTAATTTATATTTTTGCTGTCAAATTATAAAGATATGACTTGGAGCGGATTTTTTTACGGAATACAATCATTTTTTGAAAATGTGGCTTTTTGGCCTTATAATGAATTAAGAAAATTAGAGCCATCAAGCTGGTTTGGAGCAAATACAGTATCATGGATTTTTATGGCTATTTGTATGGCTGCTATGGTTTATTGGATTGGTCAACTTAAAAAGCATGATGCCGAAGGTCAAGAAGATAAAACTGTTACAGCACACGAATATTTAGGATAGATCAAAACCTATATCCTTTCGATAATTCATCGTATCAAAATGTAGTTTTTCTATGTTTTGATACGATTTTTTTAGTGCCTTTATGTAATCTGAATCTAAGGAAGTAACCGCTAATACACGTCCTCCGTTAGTTACCACATTACCATCTTTAGTAGTTGTTCCTGCGTGAAAGACAATGGAGTCTTTTACTTCTGAAATTCCTGAAATGACCTTTCCTTTTTCATAAGCCTCTGGATATCCGCCTGAAACCAACATTACGGTGGTTGCTGCACGGTCATCAATTTCTAAAGAAACTTCCTCTAATTTCTGAAGGAAAGTCGCTTCAAATAAAGTTACCAAATCGGTTTTAATTCTAGGTAATACTACTTCAGTTTCTGGATCGCCCATTCGAACGTTATATTCAATAACCAAAGGTTCGTTATTTACATTTATCAATCCTATAAAAACAAAACCTTTATAATCTATATTTTCTTTTTGAAGTCCGTTAACCGTTGGTTTTACAATACGTTCTTCAATTTTATTCATTAAGATAGCATCAACAAATGGAACTGGAGAAATGGCTCCCATACCTCCCGTATTTAAACCCTTGTCGCCTTCGCCAATACGTTTGTAGTCTTTCGCTGTTGGTAAGATTTTATAGTTTTTACCATCGGTTAATACAAAAACACTGAGTTCAATACCGTCTAAAAATTCTTCGATTACAACGGTTTCACTTGCTGCTCCAAATTTTGCATTGGACAACATATTTTCTAATTCTTGCTTTGCTTCGTTGATGTCTTCCAGAATTAAAACCCCTTTTCCAGCTGCCAATCCATCTGCTTTTAAAACGTAGGGAGGATTTAATTTTTCTAAGAATTTTTTTCCTTCAGCTAAAGTATCATTCGTGAAACTTTGGTAAGCTGCTGTTGGAATTTTATGGTCAATCATAAACTCTTTGGCACGCTCTTTACTTCCTTCAAGCAAGGCTCCTGCTTTGGAAGGACCAATAAGCATAACGGTTTTTAAGTTTTCTGAAGCTAAGAAATAATCGGCTATTCCGTTTACTAATGGATCTTCAGGACCAACAATAACCATTTTAATATCGTTTTCTACAACGCAATTTTTAATGGCTTCAAAATCGTTTACTGAAATTGGAACATTTATAGAGATTTCTGAAGTTCCCGCATTACCCGGAGCTACAAAAAGTTGACTACACTTATTACTTTGTGAAATTTTATAAGCAAATGTATGCTCACGACCACCAGAACCTAAAATTAAAATATTCATTGTTAAGAATTAAAAAACTATTGCAAAAATACCATTATTTTAAGATTGAGTTTTATTTAATTTGTAAATTGATGACCTAATTTATTTACATTGAATTTATTTGAATTTACATTGCGATTAAATGGCTTTCCGATTAAGGAAGCAAAAAAAGATTGCAAGAAATTCAAGCTATTCCTGAGATTAATTACGAAGATTATATAAAAAAACAACGACAAGAAATTGTTGATTATCATTTAAAAAACAATCCTTTTTATAAAAATTTTATAGGGAACAAATCTGTTGAAAATTGGGAGGGTATTCCAATAATGACAAAAAGAGACTTACAAATTCCCTTCAACGAAAGACTTACCAAAGGGTTTACACAAAAAAAATGCTACATTAATAAAACATCTGGCTCTAGTGGACATCCATTAATTTTTGCAAAAGATAAATTTTGCCATGCGATGACTTGGGCAGAAATTATTAACCGTTTTGGATGGTTTGGTATTGATTTTAATCGTTCGTATCAAGCGAGATTTTATGGAATCCCTTTAGATATTTTAGGAAATAAAAAGGAGCGAATAAAAGATTGGTTAAGTCATCGGTTTCGGTTTCTTGTTTTCGATTTATCTGAAGAAAAATTGAACTCATATTTCAAAATATTTCAACAAAATAGTTTTTATTATATCAATGGCTACACGAGCTCCATAGTATTATTTGCGAAATATTTAAAAACTAAAAACATTGTTTTGACAGAGGTTTGCTCAACATTAAAATATTGTATTGTTACTAGTGAAATGCTTTTTGAAAAAGATAAAACCCTCCTTGAAAAATGGTTGGGAGTTCCCATTATAAATGAGTATGGAGCTGCAGAATTGGATTTAATAGCCTTCACCAATCCAAAAGATGAATTTGTTATTAATAGTGAAACACTTTTTATAGAAATTTTAGATGAAAACAATCAACCCGTACCAACCGGAGAATCTGGTAAAATAGTAATTACTTCATTGCACAACAAAGCACATCCTTTAATTAGATATGAAGTTGGTGATTTGGGAATTCTTTCAGAAAAAAGCACATTAAAAAACCCTGTTTTACAACAATTAATTGGAAGAACAAATGATGTTGCTAAGCTTCCGAGCGGAAAAATTGTTCCAGGACTTACCTTTTATTACGTTACAAAAAGTGTGATTGAAGATGATGGTAATGTAAAAGAATTTGTCATTGAACAGCTAAAGTTAGATTTGTTTAAAATAATCTATGTTTCAGGAAAAGAGATAACAAAAAATAATATAGAAATCATAAAAGAAGCAATGACTAACTATCTTGAAAGTGATTTAACTCTCATTTTCGAAAAAGTTGAAATCTTAGATAGAAGCAAAAGAGGGAAATTGAAACAGTTTGTTTCATTATTAAAAAGTTGAAAAGTTGAAACAAAAAGAAATTCTTATTATATCTAATTATTTCCCACCAGAAAAAGGGGCAGCATCTAATAGAATATTTTCCATGGTAAAAGGTTTTTCAGAAAACAACTATAAAGTTTCTGTTGTTTGTCCTTTGCCAAATTACCCTCAAGGAAAGATTTTTAAAGGATATAAAGGACGTTTTTATAAAAAAGAGAAAACTGCCTTTGGAAAAATTAATAGACTTTGGGTTTTACCAAGTAACTCAAGCAATAAATTTGTAAGGTTGCTTTCTATGTTGACTTTCTCATTTAGTTTAACTTTATTTTTATTATTCACTAAATCTCCTAAAAAAGTAATTATACAATATTCGCCAGTTTTTATTGGCTTTACAGCGGTGTTTTGGGCAAAATTATTAAGTAAAAATATTATTCTAAATGTTTCTGATTTATGGCCATTAGCTGGGTTGGAAATGGGGATATTAAACAAGGGAATGTATTACACCATACTTTTAAAAATGGAACATTTTTGTTATTATAAAAGTCATTTGATTTTAGGTCAATCTGAAGAAATTCTCCATCATATTAAAGAAATTGAAATAAATAAACCAATATTTTTATATCGAAATTTTCCAGATTTCACTCCTCCTGAAATTATTGAAAATCCGAATATAAAAAATCCAATTAAAATAGTTTATGCAGGATTATTAGGAGTTGCACAAGGTTTATTGAAAATATGTAATGAAGTAGAATTCACTAAAGAGGTGCAGCTTCATATTTATGGAAATGGCCCGGAAACCGAAAAAATAAAATTATTAAAAAAAGAAAATATCTTTTATCATGGTGAATTGGATAGAGAAATTCTTCATCAAGAATTACAAAAATATGATATTGGCTTTGTGCCTTTAACCAATAGGATTTATGGCTCGGTCCCTTCAAAAACATTTGAGTTAAGTAGAATTGGTTTACCAATATTATATTTTGCTGGTGGAGAAGGAGAAATGTTAGTTAATAAATTTAATCTTGGATGGGTAATTCCGGTAAACAATTTACAAGAGTTTCAACTTTTTATTAACTCACTAACAAGTGAAAAGCTATTGAATTTTTCTGAAAAGGAAATTCAAAAAACTGCTATTACAAATTTTAATTTTAGGATTCAATTTGAAGAATTAATTGATTTAGTTGATAATTGTTAATATGCTTTATCATCACCACCTAAAGCATTATAGATTGTTTGAAAAACAATTTTTAAATCCATTAATAACGACCAATTTTCTAGATAAAAAATGTCATATTTTACTCTATTGGTAATAAAATTATCATCTTCTACTTCCCCTCTAAAACCACTTACTTGAGCTAGCCCTGTTATACCTGGTTTCACAAAATGGCGGACCATAAATTTATCTATTTTTTCGGCATACATATGTGTGTGACTAACCATATGAGGTCTTGGGCCTACTACAGACATTTCACCCTTCAAAACATTTATAAATTGAGGGAGTTCGTCTATGCTAGTTTTTCTTATAAACTTTCCGATTTTGGTTACTCTTGGATCTCCTCTTTTAATTTGATGTAAATGTGCTTCAGGATTTGGTCGCATAGATCTATATTTATAGCAATAAAATTCTTTATAATCCAATCCATTTCTTTTTTGCTTAAAAAAGATAGGTCCTTTTGATTCAGCTTTAATAAATATTGCTAGTATGGGTGTCAACCATGATAAAACACCAACAATAACAAATAAGGAAAGGATTATATCAAACAATCTTTTAATAAATTTATTTAAGGAATTATCTATAGGTATCTTTCTTAAGGAAAGAATTGGTAAATATCCATAATAATTATACTCAAGATTTTTAGTGTAAATTTCTTTATTGTCTGGTATAAATTTTAGTATTTTTAAATTGTTGTCTGAAAATTCGATTATTTTCTGTATTAATTCATCTGACAATTCTGCTATTGAACAATAAATTTCATCTATCTCATTCTCTTTAATATATAAAAAAACCTCTTCAAGTATATTATGTGATTTATCTGAAAAATCGAATGTTTTGCTTAATTGATATCCATATTCAGGCCGGTCATTGAAAAATTTACGTAACTGTTCGGTCTTTTTATTTAACCCTAAAATGACTACGGTTCTATAATTTCCACCTAATAAAGTTCTGTATTTTTTTAAGAGAAAATAGATGGTGAGTTTAAAAACCGTTATAAGTCCAAAAACTGTTAATACGTATTTTGAAATATCAATATTGCTTCTGTCTATTTCAATAAAAAATCCAAAAAATGAAAATAGTAATACGGTAAATAATAAAGACTGTTTGGCAATTAATGATAGTATTTTTACCAGTTTTGTAAACCTATAAATTTCATAAAAACTTGAAAAAAAAGAGATAATAAACCAAGAAATGGTAATAAAAACGATAAAATTTAAATAAATGCTGTTTTCTTGAAAAAATTCCTTTGCGAAAAAGAAAATGATAAACAGATCAATTCCGTATGAAATTGGTCTAATTAATCCTGAATATCTCCCTCTTTTAAACATCATAAATTATCGTCTAATATGTTTAGTGAAATTTTTATGTTCGCTTTTTAATAATTCTTCTGAAGAAAGGCTTTTAAAGTATTCAAAAGTTTTTCTCATTCCTTCTTCTCTAGAAACTTTAGGTTCCCAATTTAATATCTCTTTTGCTTTAGTAATATCTGGTTGTCTTTGCAAAGGGTCGTCTGTAGGTAAAGGCTCAAAAATAATTTTCTGATCAGTACCCGTTAATTTTATTATCTCTTTTGCAAATTCTAAAATGGTGATTTCATGAGGATTTCCAATATTTACAGGAAGAGAATAATCACTCATTAAAAGTTTATAGAAACCTTCAATTTCATCTTCTACATAACAGAATGATCTTGTTTGAGAACCATCGCCAAACACTGTTAAATCTTCCCCTCGTAATGCTTGTCCCATAAAAGCAGGAATTACTCTTCCATCGTTTAATCGCATTCTTGGTCCGTAGGTGTTAAATATTCTTGCTATTCTAGTTTCAACACCATGAAAACGGTGATAAGCCATCGTAATTGACTCTTGAAAACGTTTAGCTTCATCATAAACTCCTCTAGGTCCAATGGTGTTTACATTACCATAATATTCTTCGGTTTGTGGATGTACTAATGGATCACCATATACTTCGGAAGTAGAAGCAATTAATATTCGAGCGTTTTTTTCTTTTGCTAATCCTAATAAATTATGTGTTCCTAAAGCTCCCACTTTTAAGGTCTGAATAGGTATTTTTAAGTAATCTATCGGACTTGCAGGTGAAGCAAAATGAAGTATATAATCTAATTCTCCTGGGACATGAACAAATTTGGTTACATCGTGATGATAAAACTCAAAATCAGCGTTTTTAAATAAGTGTTCTATGTTTTTTAAATCGCCTGTTATTAAATTATCCATTCCAATAACAGAAAACCCTTCTGCAATAAATTTATCACATAAATGAGATCCTAAAAATCCCGCTGCTCCTGTTATTAAAATTCTTTTTTTCATTTTTATCTTCCTATAGAAACATAATTAATTCCCTCATTCTTAACCTCTTCAACATCGTATAGATTTCTTCCGTCAAAAATTATTGGGTTTTCTAATAACTCTTTTACTTTGTTAAAATCTGGAGTTCTAAAAATACTCCATTCAGTACAAATTACTAATGCCTCAGCTCCATCTAATGCTTCATACATAGAATCACAATAACTAAGTGAATCTCCAAATTGCTTTTTAATATTTAGCATTGCTTCGGGATCAAAAACTGATAAAGAAGCTCCTTTGTTAAGTAATTCTTTCATTAAATAAATAGCTGGTGCTTCCCGAATATCATCAGTTTCTGGTTTAAAAGCTAATCCCCAAATTGCCAGTTTTTTATTAGCTAAATCACCATTAAAATAATCTTCAATTTTTGGTAAAAGAATTGTTTTTTGCTTTTCATTTACTTCAATTACTGAATTTAAGATTTTGAAGTCGTAATTTTTATCTTTTCCTGCTTTTTGTAATGCTTTTACATCTTTAGGAAAACAGGAACCTCCATAACCAATGCCTGGAAATAAAAATCGTTTTCCAATTCTAGAATCAGTTCCCATTCCTGCTCTTACTTTATCAACATCAGCACCTACTTTGTCGCAGTAATTAGCAATTTCGTTCATAAAAGTAATCTTGGTTGCCAAGAATGCATTTGCAGCATATTTGGTAAGTTCTGCCGACTTTTCATCCATAATAATAATTGGATTTCCAGAACGCACAAAAGGACTGTAAAGCTTCTTCATTAATGTTGTGGCTCTTTCGCTACTTGATCCTACAACTATTCTTTCTGGCTTTAAAAAATCATCAACTGCATAGCCTTCTCTTAAAAACTCCGGATTAGAAACAACATCAAAATCACAAGCTGCATTTTTTGCAATGGTCGCTTGTACTTTTTCAGCAGTTCCAACAGGTACCGTACTTTTATCTACAATTACTTTATATTCTTTTATTTTTTTTCCTATTTCTTCAGAAACATTTAAAACATAAGATAAATCTGCTGATCCATCTTCGTCTTCGGGAGTTGGTAAAGCAAGAAAAACAATCTCGCCAAACTCTAACCCTTCATCTAATGAAGTTGAAAATTTTAATCTCCCTGCTTTTATATTTCTTTCAAACAAAACATCTAAGTGTGGTTCGTAAATTGGTACAACCCCAGCTTTCATTTGATCTACTTTATTTTGATCTATATCTACACAAATTACATCGTTACCTGTTTCGGCCAAACAAGTTCCTGTAACTAATCCAACATATCCTGTTCCTATTACTGCTATCTTCATTTAATTTATTCTTTCTTTATTTTACTAAAAAACATTCGCAAAAATACAATTACTATTTATTGTATCTTATTATTTGTAGGTTCTTTTAAAGTGTTATTAATTAATAGCATCACTAATATAAAACCAATATAATAGGCGCCTACTTGCCTATGAAAATAATTTTCTACCAACCCAAATAATATGATTGTTATTATTAATGCGGTTGGGTAAAAGTTATCATGATATTTTATTAATAAAAACAATAAAACACTAATAAACAAAACCAAGCTAACAAGCCCTGAGCTTAAATAAAAGTCCACATATTGATTGTGAGTGTTAAACCTTTTTGTAATAAAATTATGTCTTGTAGGTTCGTCATCTATTACATCATCATAACAAGAAACCAATTGATTTGATGTTTCTTTAAATCCAATTCCGAATAACTTATTGGTACTTTGAGAGGAGATTTTTATTGCACAATCCCATATTATGGTTCGGTAACCTATTGGCAAATAAGCATTGTTATATCTTATTCTAGATAAGTTTTCTATACTATTCGTTTTTTCTTTATCAGAAGGTTGAAATTTTAAATAACCCAATAAAACTACACTCATAAAGATTCCTGATGTTATTAAAAGTCGAATTCTTTTTTGGGGTCCATAAAATTGTCTTAATACGGTTAGTGCTATTAAAATGATTATAGCTGTTTTTGACATTATTAAAAATATGTACAAAACATTAATAATAATACTTGCTATATAATAACTATTATCAGGATGGTATTTCTTAGTTAAGGATTGGTAAGATATTATTATACTTAACACGCAAAGTAAACCAATATAAACCCTATCAATCAAAAGCGCATCCACTGTTTCTTGAAAAAACAAAAAGGATACTTCTGCGTTATTATTAATTAAAATCATGAATTGAAACAATGTAAATACGATGGCAACAAATGAAGAATAAACAATAGCTTTATTAAGTTTTTTGAAATCTCCAATAGGTAAATACAATATAACTAAGCCAATGGGAATCATCATTTTATTGATTATTCCAATGTCATTTTCAATAGTTCCTTGAATAAATGAATTAACTAATAGGAATAAATAAAACAGAACTAATATAGCGATAGGTTTTATTAATATTTTTTTGAAATCTTTTTTTGAGACTACAAACGGAAAAGCAATAACTAATACAGCCATTAAAATATTTGGAAAAGCTCTAAAGTACTTATCAAAAGGTATGATAAGATAAAGAAGCATAAAAACATATGGGTATATGGCGGTTAAAAGTATTTTCAATTTTTATGATTTTGTGAAACCTAGCTTTTCTTTAAACACTAAATATATGAATTTACTATTTCCTACCAGATACCTTTTCCACATTCTTTTGGGTTCTTGTGAAAATCGATAAAACCATTCCAGTCCAGAATTTTGCATCCAAACTGGAGCTCTTTTGGTTAAACCTGAAATTACATCAAAGCTTCCACCAACACCCATAATAAAGTTAACGTTTTTTAGTTCGTTGTTATATTTGTAAAGGTAGTTTTCTTTTTTAGGAGAGGTGATGGCAACAAAAAGCATGTTTGCTCCACTAGTAGCTATTTGATTTGCTATTTCTAGTTCATCTTTTTCTTTATAATAACCGTTTCTGTAGCCTGCAATAAGATTTTTATTATATTTTTTTGAATAACCATCAACTACTTTTTTTACCACTTCTTCTTTGGCTCCAAATAGGAATATTTTATAGCCTTTTTTATGGGCAAGTTCCACTAGATTCTCCATTAAATCTATTCCAGCAACACGCTCTTTTAAAGGCTTGTTTAAAAACTTTGCTGCCCAAACAACTGCTTGTCCGTCTGCATTAATAATATCACTATTATTAACACTTTCGCGTAGTTGTACATCTTTTTGCATTTGTACCATCTTACCTGCGTTGACAACTACGTGGTGTAATTGTTTCTTTTCTTCTATTGTTTTTTCAACAATAGAGATGGTTTCTTTCATGGAAAGGTTATGGATGGTGGAATTAAGTATGCGTATTTGAGTTGATTTGACCACATTAAAATTTAAATTTCAAAGATAAAAAAACAAGCTCCCAAATACTACTAATATTTTAGCATTAACTCAAACAATGTTAAATCACCATCTAGTGTTAAGATTGAAGAAGCCTCCGTATCTAATTTATAGATATATACTTTATTGGTAGAGCCATATTCTTCAAAATAACCAACATAAAACCTATTCGATGATTCAGAAAAATTTAAACTTTCAACTCTATTATTAATTGTATGCATTACCTCAATTACTTCACCTGTTGTTGGATCTATTTGAACTATTTCGTATGTATTATTATTTATACGTCTAAGGCCATAAATAACATCATCACTTGTAATAATAATTTCTCTAATATAATCATTAATAGTTGTTGTATTTACTGTTTGTAATGACAAATCTAGTCTGTTAAAATAAATATCGTTGTTATTGAAGGAAGAATAACTTATATAGCTGTTTATAGAAGGAACAAAACAAGATGTGTATCCCAAATTAAATGAGGAATCGTAAAGTATAGTTTCTTCTTGATTGTCAAAGTTTTTTGCTTTTAGTTTTGTACTATATTCCCCAGTATTTGGGTTTTGGAAATATTTATTAAAGAACAATTTTTCGTCTCCAACTGATCCAAACCTTTTGTAATAATTTTGACCATAAACATCATATTCATCAAGTAAATAATTAGTTTGAGTTCCTGTATTCAAATTCAAAACATTCGCCACCCTTGATCCATATGTTCCACCTCCAGTCTCATAATGGCTTAATAAAGTATTGCTTCGTGGGTTATATTGTGAAGAATTAAAAAAAGCTGAGCAACCCCATGCCAAGTCAAACACCCAAGGCTCTTCTATTATTTGCCCACTTGCCAAGTCAATTTTATATATTTTTGGTTTTGGGTAACAATCAAAATATCCATCTGGATAATTACATATATATAATTCATCGGTAGTATCAAACACTTCAAAAGGACCAATAGATATATTAAATTGGTCGTATTCAATTGTAATATCCCCTGTATTAGCTCCCGCAGGTATTCGAACTTTTAATTCAATTTCATTAGCAGAAATATTACTTGCTACTATGCCATCAATTTTTATAGAATAGGTGGTGGTGGTATCTATGTTCTCTGCTTGAATAATAATTTCATCACCAATATAACCACTAGTAGGAGAATAGTTAGTTACTAAAAAAGATTGCATGACTTCAAACGAACCAACAAATAAAGAGGTTTCATCATATTCAACACTAATCTCGCCTGAAATAGCTCCAGATGGAATTCGTCCTTTTATGTTTGTTTCGGTAACTAAAATATTATCAAGGGTAGCATCGCCTAATTTAACTAAGTATTCAGTATTGCTGTTAATGTTTTGTGCTGTTAATACGACCTCATCACCAACATAGCCACTTGGCATAAAGCTTGAAATGACTAGAGGTAAAGGTTCTTGTGAAGTATTATAGTCCTTATCTTTACTGCATGATATGAGTATTAGAAAAAATAAGATGCTAAGTCTGTACAAAACTAATGAAGACGGGTTAATCTTTGTTATAATACGTTTCATCTTCTAAATGTAAGAAAAAAACATTAACTCTTTCGGACTCTAAACAGAAATGTTTTTAAGTTATTGTTATAGGTATGTTTCTCTAGATTTTCTATTTAAAACTTGTGTTCTTTTATTTTTAATAAAAGGCATGTACATTAGCATTGTTAATATCCTTAATATTACTTTTTATATTTTACTATAAACCACAATAAAAATGAGGAAATTTGTAATTATATCAATATTTTTAATTTCAACTAATTTAATTTTTTCCCAAATCGCAGACATTCCTGAGGGTAGCTTTAAATATGCTTTGATTAATTATAATGTGGTTGATTTAAATGGAGATGGATTAGGAGATATTTCTGTAGACACTAATAATGATGGCGAAATACAGATTACAGAAGCAGAAGAAGTTTCTAATTTACTTCTTGAGGGTTTAGAAGGAATTATATCTATAGAAGGTATTGAATATTTTATAAACCTAATAGATTTAGATTTTTCTTACTGCAATGTGTCACATTTTGATCTTTCTCAAAATCAAAATTTATTAAAATTAAATTGTTCTGGAAATCCATTAGTGAATAACTTTGATGTATCTAATAATATTAATTTAGAAGAATTATATTGTGGTAATTGTCAATTAGGCCTTTTAGACGTGTCTAATAATATAAACTTAAAGCATTTAGGGTTTAGTTATAATTGGATTTCAGTACTAGATCTTTCTCAAAATGCAAATCTAATTACTTTAAGTTGTAGTGAAAACAATTTTGTTACATTAGATGTATCACAAACTCCTTCACTAGAAACATTATATTGTCACAATAACCCTTTGCAATCACTAGATGTATCACATAACCCTGCTCTCAAAACATTGGGATGTAGAATTACCCAAATTACAGAATTAGACCTTTCACAAAACCCTGATCTTTCTTGGTTAAGTTGCGGGATAACTTATCTAACCGAACTAGATACCTCACACAATCCTCTTCTTTTTAGATTGTTATGTACTTACAATAATCAGCTAACTTCATTAAATATTAAAAGCGGCAATAATATGGAGCTATTTAATTTTGCTGCATGGGGAAACCCTTTATTGAACTGTATACAAGTAGACAATGTTGAGTATGCTAACGCTCAATTGGAAAATGCTTGGACTATTGACCCTTGGGCAGAATTTAGCGAAGATTGTGGGTTTTTAGGTATTAACAATAGTGATTTTGTAACTTTCGAAATATACCCTAACCCTGTAAATAATTACTTAACTATTGTTTCTGATGAATTTATATATTCTATAAAAATTTATTCTATAAATGGAGTTTTGGTAAAAAAACCAAATACTTCATTAAAAATAGACCTCTCTGATCTTAGCAAAGGAATCTATTTTATTAAACTAAATATTGGTGGAAAGAAAAAAATTAAAAAGTTTATTAAAAATTAGCATTCTAATTTTTAATTCCTTTTATAATAGTCATTCCTTTTCTCCAAATTCCTTTGTAATTACGCCATTCAATATTGCCGCTTGTAAGGATTAATACTGCCTGTTGCATTCTTGAAGCTCTAAAAATATTATTAAATTCTTTTTTGCTACTCCCTTTTATAAATTTAAATGTATTGAAATAATCATTTGGATAATAATTTTTATCTATAAGCCCATGTTTTAAAGCAATATCATAAAATTCCGAGCCTTGTACGGGTCTAGAAATTTCCCAACTTATATAATGCAAATACCCTTTTCTCCATAATTTATACATTTCTTTTATGGTTTCTTTTGTTTCTGCAATAGTGTCATGTTGTAATTCCCCATCTTCTTCCCAATAATTAAACAACATTAAAAACCCAAACACTTTAATTCTTTGTTCGCTTAAAGTCTTACAAGCAAGCACTGTTTTATTATGAGACATCTTTTTTTTAACACCTAATAAAACTCTATCACTGGTACTTTCAATTCCCATTTTTATCATCCAAAAATTTGCTTTTTTCAACCAAAAGGCAAATTTTTTAGACATAGGACTAGCTCTTAAGTGAGTTTGAAAATATAAATCTTTATGGTTCATATTATATAACGCTTTACATAACTCAATTGACCAATCCAAACTTAAATTTAGTTCATCAGAGTGAATAAATATTTCACGATATCCAAGTTGATAAAGTTCTTCAACTTCTTCTACAATATTTTGAGGGCTACGGGATCTAAATAGCGGGCCTTCTTTTAATCTAAAAACAGGATTTGCGCAAAAAACACATCTAAATGGACAACCTCTTGTAACTACTATTTCTGCATTAGGTCGAGCTTTGCTATACACCAAGCCTGTAAAGTCTCTGTCATCAACTAAATCTCTTGCAGGAAAAGGTATTGAATCAATATCCGTAATCAGGCCTCTTTCTATATTTTGAGTAAATTTTCCATTATTTAAATAAGAAATTCCGTGAATATTGTGTTTTTCTATTTCTATGTTATCAAGGTTAGATACGATTTCTAAAAAGGTTTGTTCGCCCTCACCTAGCACACAAATATCTGTATCAGATTTTTCAAATACATCTTTTGAAGAAGGAGTCGCATGAGGACCTCCACAAACAATAAGAATATTTGGGTTTAATTTTTTAATTTTATTTATGAGTTGATAAGTAACTTCAGCAGCATAAGAAGTAAATGAAACCGCATAAATATGTGGGTTAAACTCTTTAACTATATTTAAATGATCAATCTCTAATTTAGATTGAGGTAAGTATTTAAATTCAACGTTAAAGCTGGTTTTTTCTCTAATATAAGATGCTAAATATAGTAAGCTTAAATTTGGGCTCGATTGGTCTTTTCCCATTATTGGTCCATGACTATCTGCTAATAAAATTCTAATTGTTTTATTCATTTAATCTTTTTTCATTAAGAAACAAGGTTGTAAAATAAGCAAATATAATTACTCCACTATGACGCTGTAAGATTGATTCAGTCAACATAAAAACAATAAGAATTGCAAGTATAGAAAGTGCTAAGCTATCTTTTGAAGTAATAAATTTTTCAGCTAAATAATATAACATAATTGAAAAGAGTACTAGTCCAAAAATACCATATTCTAATAAAACTTCTAAAAACTGGTTGTGGGCGTTGTACTCATTTTCATAAGCAGCGGTAAGCTTGTATTCTCTATATTTATTATATAAATAGTCTCGATTACTTCCTGTCCCAATTCCTAATAACGGATTCTGAGAGATAGTTTCTAAAACTGCTTTCCAATGAAGTTCTCTAAAATCTATATCATCAATTTCTGTGTTTTCAATGGTGCTTTTTTCAAACCTTTTTTGAAAATTTGGTGTTAAATATATAGCTCCAAATAAAATTGGTAACACTACTAAAAGCAATAGCACATACTTTGTTTTTAAATGATATGCTATCAAGACAAAAACCCCTGCTAATAATGCCAAAATACTTATTCTCACACTTAGCATATAAAGCATTGGAATAAGCAAAACCAAAAGCAGTATAGCTAATTTTTTATTTGATTTTTTATTTAATAATTGATGAAAAACAAAAAGTATAGCTAGTACAACAAATAGAGCAAAATAAGTAGTATGCTTATTTAAAAGTATAGAAAGCTTATCGTAGTAATAGTAATCACCTAGGGAATTCACTTTAAAGTAAAGCATTTTTATTAAAGCTAATAACGAAGCTACAAATACCCCAAAGCAAAATTGTTTGGTTATAAAATTAATCGTTTTATTCTGAAGGTTTACAGATAATAGGGTTAGCGGAAATATTAAAAAAGGTATTTTCTTTGGAATTTCTTTTAAAGCTGAATCAATATTATCTGTAAAAAACATTCCAAACAAAACCAGCCAAAAAGGAATAGATAAAACTAAAAATGGAATTAAATTCCTTTTTAACAATCTAGTTTTTTCTTTAAAAGAATTGAAGAACATCCAGAATATTACAAATCCAATTATTGCCTGAGAATTGATGCTGTATGCTGGAAAAGGTATTGTAATAGCTACAAAGGCCAATAACCAATAAAAAACTTTTCCTTTTAATATTTGTTTCTCTTTACTCATTGCTTAGTTTTTCTGAAACTTTTTTAGCTAATAAATAGTAGGCTTCTTTACTTAATGAAAAACCATCTTTACGTATGTATTTCTGAAGATCATCCTTAAATAAAGAGTAGGAGTCAATAACAGTACTATTTGGTGTTGTGGCAACCTCTTTGATAAGCATATTATAATTACTATTAAAATTATCTGTCTCTTTAATAGGAGAAGGAGGGAGTAGTATCCAAATTATTTTTTTTGGATTTTTATTTACATTCAATTTATTAATTATTCCTTTTAAATTGTTTTTAACCTCTAGAGTATTTAATTTATTATCTCCTGCCCCAAAAAATAATATATAGTTATCGGTATTTTCAATTTCATCAATTTGTTTTAATATACTAGCTGAAGTATTATTTTTAATAACTTCATGTGGAAAACTAAACACGTCATGATAATTGCCGTAAAATTTTAACCCTCCTCTTTTTGCTAAAAATTTCCTAAAATATTTGGCTTCATTTTCAATTAAAAATTTATCACCTAAAGTAATCGTAGAAGCTCCTTCTTTTTGATTTAAAGGAATATCCACTCCTGAAAATTCATAGCTGGAATTATCTTTAATGGGGATTTCTGTAATCCACTCAACTCCGTAAAACTCATATACATTATTTTCAATTATAGTATAAGTATATCTAAAGTAATAAGAATTGTTAGTGTTTGATAATTTATAGGTGATTGACGGTGAAACTGGTTTATTGTTTTTAAAAGAAATTACAATAAAATTATAGTTGACAGAATCTATAGATACAGCGCCAAAATCTTCAATAATTCTTTCATTTTCCCAACTATAATTAAGTTGAAAGAAGTTGTCGTTTGCAGAGTTAACAAACTTAAAGCCAAACCAGCTTATTAACACAAAAAATGTAATTAACATGGCTTTGTTTGAAGGAAAATAATTCATCATTTTATATAGCTATCAATAATTTTATTAAAAACAACATCACTACTAAATTGTTCAAAGCTATTAAAAGCACTTTCGCTAAAGTCGGAATAATTCTTAATATTTATCTCTTGAATTGCAGTTATTAATTGCGCTACATTTTTTACATCAATTAATATTCCGTTTACATTGTTGATGATTAGCTCCGACAAAGCTTTCCAATGGGTAGTAATTACAGGCATCCCTAAAGCTAAACTTTAAATAATAATCCCTGGATAACCTTCTCCATCAAAATAGGAAGGAAGTAATAATACATCATATTTTAAAAGTGTCGATACAACTTCCTCTGGTTTTAATAATCCTTTGTAGGAAGCCTTTCCATTTAAAAAAACATCTTTGGAATAATGCCTGTCATCTATTGGGCCATAAATGTCAATAATATAATCATTTGGCAAAAATTCTGCAGCTTTAATTATTTCGTTAATTCCTTTCTGAGGGATAACTCTCGATATAAATACAAACTTATTAGCAAATTCTTTATTAGGGAAGTCTTTTATTAATGGTTTTCTAGAGTTTGGTAACCAAACAATATTATTAATTCCTTCTTTTTCAAAAAAAGAAATCATTTGTTTGGTTTCAAAAAATAGTGTGTCTGATTTTAAAATAGTTTTTTTTATAATCCATTTAAATATTGGTGAAAATTCTTGATATTGCTCATGAAAATTTCCTCCAAAAAAATGATAGACAACCTTTTTTCTAAATAATTTAGCCCAAACCCATAATAATGGTGCAATAGTAAAATGAAAATCTTTTGTTCCATGAAAACTAACAACATCAAAGTTTTTAATGCTAAATGGAAACTTAAATATCCAAAAAAATAATCTAAAAGCTGTAATTTATTTCTCCAAAAACGTCTTATTTGTTGATGCTTTATTTCTATTCTTTTGTCGGATTGAAGAAAATCTAAAATAGTTTTAGCTAACACAGTAGCTCCACCAATGGACCGCTCCTCATCAGCTACAGGAATATTGGCAAAAAACAAAACTTTAGTTTTATTATTCTTCTTCATAATTTAATATTGGATATACAAAAATAAGAGAGAATAATAAGTATTCAAGGTTGTTTAATGAAAAGGAAAAAAGCATATCAAAAGATAAACAAAAATAAATTACTAATACAAGTGCCATTTTTTTATTGATTTTTGTTTTTAATAAAGGGGTAATTAAAACAAATAAATAAATAAAGCCACCTAATAAACCAAGTTCAACAAATAAATGAGGTGGATAGGTGTCTGTTGTTGGTAAATTAAGCCAAGCGGTATCGTACCAATTAAAGTTAACTTCTCCGTAAAATGGTGAATTATACTTGGTAGAGGCAGGGCCGCCAAAAATTCCAACTCCTCTTCCAAAAATGTTAAAGCTGCCAATTTCACTAAACATTACTCTATAGGATTCGCTTCTTGCAGAATTTCCCTCAGTAATATATAATTGAACGCGGGAAATTAAATTTTCTACAAACAAATTGATTTTTGTTGGGTAGGTGAAATAAACCCCAATTAATAATAATAAAATATATCCTAAAATTTTATAAACCTTTTTATAATAATATATCGCTAAAACAGTTAAAAAGGCGCCAATAGCTTTAAATGATATACTTCCTAAAAGCCCAAATAGAGTGATTCCTAGTAAAACATTTTTATACTTACCCTTATAAAATTTATTAATAATGAAGAAGGCTATCATATTTAAAAAACCAAAGAAGCCGAAAAAGACTACGGTTCCTGTTGCTCTTATTATTCCTGCAGTTTTATTTACCCATTGATATCCATTGCTAGTAGTATAATAAAACCATTGTATTCCTCCTTGAAACCAATAATAATAATTAAATAATTGAGTGATAAAATTTAGTAGAACAAAAGCGATAATAAAAACAAATAAGATTTTAAAATGTTTTTTTATAGAATAGCTATAGAATAGAATGACAATTGGAAATAAATACCGTATTCCGTAACTTATACCCGCTTTAATATTAAATGAAATTAATATTCCATAAAGCAAAAAAGGTAAAAATATAGATGTAGATAAAACAAGATTCTTACTAAACTTTTGATTTAACAAAGTGTAAAAAATCATATATGCAAATGCACCAATTTTTAAAACTGATGAAAGTTCTTTATTAAATGCTGTTAAAGTAGAACCTATATAAACTAATACAAAAGGAAGTAATATTAAAAAATAATTAATATGTTTTTTTGATATTGTTAACTTCATTTTATTTTATTTCCATTTGAGTACGTTTTAAGAACCAATCCTTTATTTGCATTGATTAGAATAAGGTATCTAATAAACAAACTAATTCCACTTGCTAAAGCTACACCATTAATCCCTAATTTACTATACATTATATAACAGAGTATCATATTTAAAATTAACATTGAAACATTAATAATTAAATTTTCTTTAAATTTTTTAAAAATTAATAAATTAGTTCCATACAATGTGGAGAGTGCATGAAAAACTTTTGCTACCAAAATAATAACAAAAAGTGTCATTGTTTCTTTAAAGTCTTCAAAAAGTGTTTGCGTTAATATTCTAAAAATTCCAATTAAAATAACAGAAGAAACAATTACCAGTAGTATTATTTTTTTATTGATTATATTTAAATGTCCTTTTATTTTTTTTAATTTTTCAATATCAACTTGGACCAAAGTAAGTGGAATTAAAAGCAGCATATTAGAGATATTCAATGCAAAACTAAAATCCGCAATCTCAGAATTCGCATTGTCAGAAAAAATCTTGATTATAAAAATATCAGTATATAAAAACATTAGGTTAGAAAAGTTACTAATCACTAATGTCGATGAACTTATCAATAATTTTTTAAATAATCTCCAATATTTTTTGGCTTTTACTTTTCTGATTTTTTGATTAAAAAACTCATAAATAATATAGACTATAGCTATAGGTGATAATACATATGTTGTAATAACATAAGCCATTCCTGTTACATCAAAATAATAGATAGAAACAAAAAGAATACAATAAAACAAAAGGGATATTATTATTTTATAAAGAGATGCAACATTGCTCCCTTTCATAACTAATAAATATGCTGGTGTTATCCCTACATTAAAAAAAAGTGCATAGAATATAAAAGGAATCAATAAAAACAACCAATCGAAAAAACCTAAAATTGGAATAAAAAGAAACGAAAGAACAAGAACAAAAAGAAAACTTAAAAAGAAAAAATATTTTTTGCTTTCTTTACTTTTTGTATAACTTATAATAAGAGCTGGAAAGCCAAATGCAAATACTGTGGAACCAACTTCAATTATCTTTTTATAATACTCTAATTCTCCATAGTTATCTTTTGATAAATAATGGGCCGCAAAAAAAAGCACTAAATATTCAAGTGCTCTTGTGGCGATAATGGAACCTCCAAATATTAAATAGTTTTTATGTAAAAGGTTTTTTAACAAATAAATTTATCTTTTTAATTTTCTATAAAATTATTATTTCTTTTTTCAAATAAAATATTATTTAGCGTAATTTTATTTCCAATAACTCCAGAGTACTTATGAGTATTATATAAAAATATTTCTATCTTTTCAATATCAGGTATTTTGCTAATTAATTGAAATTTTAATAAACTCCCTTCCTCTTTAAGCTTAATATCAACCTTATCAAAATTCCATTTTTTTAATTTACTTTTATCACTAAGCTTATCCTTATCATAAGGGAAGATTTTAAAAGAAATATTTAAATCTTTATAATCGTCTGCAAACATTTTTGATTCATCTATTGATATCGTTATATTGTATTTGCGATTTGATTTTTTAATTAACACCTCTTTAATTATTACATCATCAATTAATTTCTTGCCAAGAATTTGATGGTAAGTGCTGTTTTCTGTTTTAATTAGTAAGTCTTTAGAGTCTAAATAGGTCTTATTTGCACTTAGCCATACTTGGTTAGAGGATCTATCGGTAAAACTATAGTGTTTATTTATATAGTTAGCTAAAAACGCGGTAGTTTTTGTTCCTCCATAAATATTTAAATGGCTAATGTCCATAAAATCATTTAGAGATAAATCTAATTCTTTATAATAATCGTTTAAATTTAAATAAGGGGTTTTTAAATCTTCACACAAACTGTTTAGTTCGTCAAAAAACGCATAATTATTATACCTTGCTTTTAAATCTGGAGCTGTAACTATAAGAACTTCTATACCCTTTTGTTTTGCTGTTTTAACAAAATTAGATATATCTTCTTTTGTTTTGTTATTAAAAAACTTAACCTTTGTGTCTTTTGGAGGTGTCACCTTTTTAAAATCTTTATATAATGTTTTTTCTTTTAATTCCTGAAAATGACCTCTATAACCTCTATAAAAAAATAAATAATTGGAATTTAATTCCTGCCTTCTTGTTAAGTCAAAAAAATTATATTCATACCACTTTGTATGATTACGTATAAGTGGGAAGTAAACACCTAAATATTCTTTAGGAGAGTAAATGTTTTTAACTTTATTATATTTTTCAATGGAATTGTTAGGAGTAATATCAAGTGCTCTTAATTGAAAACCTTTTGCTTTTCTTGCTTTTGGAATAGGTAAAGAACCATTGTAAATTTCAAGTATTATTAATTTTGGATTTGTTAACTCCAATGTATTATTTAACATCATGTTGGTTAATGAAATATGTAATGAAGCTGAGCCTAAATTAAAGCTATTCGTTTTACAAATTTCATCTAAAACTACTGGATTAAATGATGTGTAACTATGAGAACTACCATAAAATAAAATATCAATATCTGTTTTATTAGATAATGTAGTATAATCCTCATAAACATTAACAAAAACATTCCTTGTTGCAAACACTTTATTTAAATAAATAAATGCAGCAACAAATAATACTAAAAAAACAATAACCGGTTTGTATATGGGTTTTTTTAACATTTTTTAAAATTGAAAATAAATAAATTCCGATACACTATCGTCACCATAAATACCAAAAATTACAATAATAAAAATTATGATTACATAACTTAAGCTTCTTATTACAAAATTCATTTTATTAAGTAATTTCAAAGCATTATATTTCCTATGAATATAATCAAATATTAATAATGCAATAATTGCAATAATTGCGAAATCAAATTCATGGGAAGGTAAGCCTAGATTATAAAAGTTTTTAAAATCTGAATCGAAATTTAATAAATTTTGTAAAATGTACCTACTGTCTGAAAAATTATTTGCTCTAAAGAAAACCCAAGCAACACACACTATAATAAATGTAAGTATTGTAAAAAACAAGCCAGAAAAAAACTGATCTCGTTTTATAATTATTTTATTATTGCTCAAAACTTTTTCAATAACAATTATAACTCCATGGATAAATCCCCATATAATAAAAGTAATTGCTGCTCCATGCCATAAACCACTGATAACAAAAACTAAAAATAAATTCAGATACATTCTGTACTCTCCTTTTCTACTACCGCCCAAGGGAATATATACATAATCCCTAAACCAAGTTGATAGTGAAATGTGCCAACGTCTCCAAAACTCGGTAATGGATTTTGAAAAATAAGGGGTGTCAAAATTCTTCATTAAGTCAAAGCCTAAGGTTCTAGATAACCCAATAGCAATGTCTGAATATCCGGAAAAATCACAATAAATCTGAAAGGCAAAAAACACAGTTGCTATTATTAAATCTTGTCCTGCATGATCTGTTGGGTTATTATATACTTCATTAACAACAATAGCTAATCTATCTGCTATCACCATTTTTTTAAACAAACCAAAAGCCATTAATAACAGTCCGCTTCTTAGGGCTTGATAATTAAATTTATAGGTTTTATAGAATTGTGGCAAGAGGTGTGAAGCGCGTTCAATAGGTCCCGCAACCAATTGAGGAAAAAATGCTACAAACGAAAAGAAAGCCAACCAGTTTTTAGTTGGTTTTAATTGGTTTCTATAAATATCTATCGTATAGCTGAGTGTTTGAAAGGTATAAAAGCTAATACCTACGGGGAGTATAATATTTAAAGTGAAGGAGTCTAATTCTCCGCCAAAAAGTTTAAAAGACTTAATAAAAGAATCTATAAAAAAATTAGCATACTTAAAATAGGCTAAAAAACCTAAATTTAAAAGTAAGCTTAGTGCTAAATAGTTTCTTCTAACTTTCTTTTTAGTGGTCTTATATATTTTTTGTCCTATCGTAAAGTCTACAAAAGAACTGAAGATAATAAGAAATAAAAAACGCCAATCCCACCAAGCATAAAACACATAACTTGAAAAGAGTATAACAATATTTCTAAGCGTCAGGTTTTTTGCAACAATCCAATATATAATAAAAAATATAGGAAAGAAAATCGCGAAATCTAAGGAATTAAAAAGCATCTATCTAACTATTTTAAGATACACCTAAGCCTACAAAATCCAAAATTTGTTTATTTCTCTCAATTTTCAATCCTTTAAACTCTTTGTGTGCTACTAAAAACACAATTATATCTGCTTTCTGCAAAGCATCTATCAAGCTTGTCAGTTTTCTAGATGAAGAGGTTTCAATATTTGGCTCTACACTTAAAATAGAGTGCTTTTCTTTTATCAAAGTATCATTTACAATCAAAGCTGGAGATTCTCTTAAATCGTCAATATCTGGCTTAAAAGCTAATCCCATACAAGCAATAATTGGTTCTCTGTTTTTTTTAATTTTAAAAGCAAGCGCTTTGTTTTTAATTTTTTCTATTACCCATTCTGTTTTATAAGTATTCGTTTCTCTAGATTTTTTTATAAGGGTACTTTCTTCTGGAAACTCAGAAACTATAAACCAAGGATCAACAGCTATACAATGTCCACCAACTCCTGTTCCTGGGTTTAATATATTAACTCTTGGATGTTTGTTTGCTAATGCTATCATTTCCCAAACATTAATTTCTGCTTTATCACAGATAATTGAAAGTTCGTTTGCGAATGCAATCTGATTATCTCTTGAAGCATTTTCCACTAATTTAACCATTTCAGCGGTTTTTGCATTAGTAGCATGTAGTTCTCCAACTACAAAATGTTTATAAAATGAAATTGCTTTTTCAGTAGAAACTTTATCTATTCCACCTATCGCTCTGTCATTATGTTTTAATTCGTGAAGTATATTCCCTGGTAAAACACGTTCTGGGCAATACGCCAAATAGATGTTTCCTTTTAATTCTGGGCGTTGCTCAAAAATTAATTTCTCCATTTTCCGAGTAGTTCCAACAGGGCTAGTAGATTCTAAAATAACCAGAGCTCCTTTATTTAATGTTGGAATAATACTTTTTACTGCCGAAGAAACATATTTTAAATCTGGCTCATAATTTTCTTTAAAAGGTGTGGGTACCGCAATTAAATATACTTCAGATGAAACCGGTGTTGTGGCTGCACAAAGGTTTCCTTCTTTAACCACTTTATGAACTAACCCATCTAAATCGGGCTCAACAATATGTATCATCCCTTTATTAATTGTGTCTACAACCTTTTCACTAATATCAATTCCTGTAACTTTTAATCCTTTACTCGCAATTAAAGCAGCTGTGGGTAGACCAATATATCCAAGCCCCATCATAACAACACTAGGTTTATTTTTCATTATAATTCTTTAATAAAATTTACAATCCGTTCTGATGCTTTTCCATCGCCATAAGGATTGTGTAATATGCTTTTTGATTGGTAATATGCTTTATTGTCTAATAATTTTTTAGATTCTTCAAGAATAACATCTCTATTTGTTCCTACTAAACTTACGGTGCCTGCATCTACTGCTTCTGGACGTTCCGTTGTGTCTCTTGTTACTAAAACAGGTTTACCTAAACTTGGTGCTTCTTCTTGGATACCTCCACTATCGGTAATGATGAAATACGATTTTTCCATCAACCATAAAAAGGCTGCATAGGCCAAAGGTTTTACTAAAAATATATTTTCAACACCAGAAAGTAATTCATTAACCGGTCCTACTACATTTGGATTTAAATGTACTGGATATATTATTTGAAGATCTGGATAGTTTAAAGCTATATCTTTTAATGCAGAGCAAATATTAATGAGTCCTTCTCCATGGTTTTCCCTTCTATGGCCTGTGACTAAAATTATTCTCTTTGAAAAATCTAAAATTATTTTTAAATTTTCGATTTCAGTATTTGTAAAGTCAGTTTCATTAACTTTTTTAACTCCTATAAGTAATGCATCAATAACTGTATTACCCGTTATTAATATGTTTTCTTCTTTTGTGTTTTCCTTAAGAAGGTTTTCTTTAGAAACAAAGGTTGGAGAAAAATGATAATCTGCTATTTTTCCAGTTAATTGCCTATTAAACTCTTCTGGAAATGGATATTTTCTGTCAAAAGTTCTCAGTCCTGCTTCTACATGACAGACTTTTGCACCATAATAAAAAGCGGCAATCCCTACTGCCATTGAGGTAGTAGTATCTCCATGTACATATACATAATCTGGTTGAGCATCTTCTAAAACAGACTTCATGCCTTCAATAATAGTGGCTGTTAAACCATATAAATTCTGATTTGGCTTCATTACATTTAAATCGTAATCTGGGGCAATTTCAAAGAATTCTAACACTTGATCCAACATCTCTCTATGTTGTGCGGTTACACATATTTTTGTTATAAAATTTGGGTTATTAGCAAACGCCAAAACCAAAGGTGCCATTTTTATAGCTTCAGGACGAGTTCCAAATACTATTAAATTCTTTTTCATTAAAATTATATAAGAGTTACCTTTATTTATTTACCTTATTTGCAATGTTTCTTAAATAGATATATACATATCTACCATAAGAAAGAAATAGAAATATAAAAACTAATAAAATTGGATAAAAAATCATTTTATTTTTAAATAAACCCCCAGCTTCTTTTATAATACTAGGTTTATTAACAATAACTGCAATGTCTTTTGAGAAAACTAAAAATTTATTAAAACTTTCATTTAGAGATTGTAACTCTAACTTTTTTTCAAATAAAATATGGATACTAAAGTTTTTATCAACTACAAATATCCGATCTGATGGAGAAGCTAGTGATTCGTTAGTTTGATATGTATCTATAACATTGTCTATTTGTTCTATACTTCTTATGTTTTTATTAATTTGATCTTCAATGTCATTTATAACAGCAACCTTTAACTCTTCTAGTATTTCATTGCTATTTATATAGTTAATAGTATTGTTTATTGTTGCTTCTGAAGCATTTTCAGAGAGCATAAACTCTAGTTTATGGTATTTATATTCTGAATTAAATGTTTCATAAATTTTAATATCATCATCATCAAATTCCAAGTTTTTTAATAATCCCTCTAGTTTTCTATCGTTAATTTCATACTTTTCTAAAATATCATTTAAATTAATGATAGGGGTTATTTCTAATTCTTTTATTTCAATACTATCTCCTTTTAAACCCATACTTATAAAAAATATGGAATCCTTTTCTTTAACTTTTTCATTAATCAAGTCTATTTCACTATAGACATAATCAACAGAATCAAAATTAATCCTTACTAATGCAATCGCTTTTTGTTTAGGTTTATAATTTTTTTGTGAAAAGAATCCAAAAGCAACTCCAATTATGATTAGAATAAGTATTAAGTATTTTTTCTTTAAAATAAAATCAATGCCCCTAAAGACTAGTGCAATCCACCCCTTTACGGTTTCTTTAAATTTATTATAAACAACTAACAAATCTATTTCATCATTATTTTTATGCTCCATAATTAATTTATTTTATTGTCCTTTATGTTTTTTTATCACTGAATTCAATCCATTTTCCCATGAAATTGAATACAGTTTTAAATCATTATTAATTTTTTTGTATCCAAAACACTATACTTTGGTCTTGCCGCAAATGTACGATACTCGGCTGTTTTTGCAAGATTTGAAGAAGTTAATTGATTTGTCAGTGTTAATATCTCCTTTGCAAAATCATACCAAGTTGCTTCTCCAGAATTACTAACGTTGTAAATTCCGTATTTATTAGATTCCCTTTTTATAATTTGCAGAATTACCTCAGCTAAATCATTAGCATTGGTAGGTGTTCCTGTCTGTTCTGTGGTTATTTTTAATTCTTTTCCTTCTTTTGCAAATCGTAACATCGAATTATAAAAATTATGACCATATTGAGAATATAACCACGAAGTTCTTAGAATAAAATACTTTTTACAAAACTCCTGAACATATTGCTCCCCTTTTAATTTGGAAGCCCCATAAACATTGATAGGATTGGTTTTATCCTCCTCTGTATAAGGAGAAGTTTTCTCCCCGTCAAAAACATAATCTGTTGAAACCTGAATAAAAGTAACATCTTTTTCATTACAACGTAAAACTAAATTTTTAACCGCTTCTGCATTTATTAAAAAAGCATTATCAGAATCACTTTCCGCTTTTTCTACATTGGTATAAGCTGCTGTGTTTATGCAATAATCAAAATTATTCTTACTGAATATTTCTAAAACTGAAGCTTCATTTGTTATGTCAAGTTCCTCTCTAGATGCGAATACAAATTCCATATTAGGAAAGCCAGTCGATGCGTCTTTTATACACTTTCCTAATTGCCCTTTGGCGCCTGTAACTAGTATTTTCATCCTTTTGTTGCTTCCAAAAACGATGGAAGTTCTAAATCTTTTTCTGAAATAATATATTTATCTTCTGAAAGATGCCAGTCTAGGGTTAAGGTTGCGTCGTTATAGATGATTCCTCTTTCGGAAGCTTTGTCATAAAAATTATCACATTTATAAGCAAATTTCGAGGTTTCAGAAAGGGTAATAAACCCGTGTGCAAAACCACGAGGAACAAAAAGTTGTTGTTGTGCAATATCATCTAATTCTATTGAAAAATGCTTTCCAAATGTTTCAGAATCCTTTCTTAAATCTACCACAATATCCAACACTTTACCTTGAATAACACGAACCAATTTTGCTTGAGCCATTGTTCCGACTTGATAATGAAGCCCTCTTAAAACTCCAAAAGTTGAGGTAGATTGATTGTCTTGAACAAAACCAACCTCTATTTCTGTTACTTTTTTAAATACGTTTTGATTGAAGGTTTCGTAAAAAGTTCCGCGTTCATCTTTAAAAATGGTCGGGGTTAGTACAAAACAATCTTTTAGAGGTGTGAGTTGAATTTCCAATTTATAGTAAATGTTTTCCGTAACCGCTCTTTAATAAAGGCTCGATTAAGGTGTTTAATTCTTCTTTGTTAATGTATCCCATATCGTAGGCTGCTTGTTCTATCGCTCCAATTTTAAGGCCTTGTCGTTCTTCAATTACTTCCACAAATTGGGAGGCTTGCATTAAGGAAGCAAAAGTTCCTGTATCTAACCAAGCGGTACCTTTATCTAAGATACTTACGTTTAACTTTCCTTGTTTTAAGTATTCGTTATTTACATCCGTTATCTCTAATTCACCTCTTTTGCTAGGCTTCATATTCGAAGCAATTTCAACAACAATATTGTCGTAAAAATAAATCCCTGGAACAGCAAAATTTGATTTGGGATTTTCTGGTTTTTCTTCAATTGAAATAGCTTTTCCACTTTCATCAAATTCAACCACACCATAACGTTCTGGATCTTGTACGTGATAAGCGTAAATAATTCCTCCATCGGGGTTATTATTTGCTTGAAGCAATTCTTTTAAACCAGAACCATAAAAAATATTATCGCCTAAAATTAAGGCTACTTTATCATTTCCGATAAACTCCTTCCCAATGATAAATGCTTCTGCTAAACCATTGGGTTCAGCTTGTACAGCATAGCTAAACTCGCATCCTAAACTTTTTCCATCTCCTAATAATTTTTCGAATAAAGGTAAATCTTGAGGTGTTGAAATAATTAATATTTCTCGAATTCCCGAATACATTAAAGTTGATAAAGGATAATAAATCATAGGTTTGTCATACACCGGCATTAACTGTTTACTAACTGCTAAAGTTAATGGATGCAAGCGAGTACCTGAACCTCCTGCTAAAATTATTCCTTTCATAATTGATCTTTGTTATTCAAATACCACTCAATAGTTTTTAAAATTCCGCTCTCAAAATTTTCTTCAGCTTTCCAACCTAATTCCTTTTCAATTTTATCGGCATTAATGGCATATCTAAAATCGTGTCCTGCACGGTCTTGCACAAATTCCATTTGCTCTTTATAAGGGGTTTTGTTTGGAACTAATTCATCTAATAATTCACAAATGGTATAAGCAATATAAAGGTTTTCTCGTTCGTTTCTTCCTCCAATATTATAGGTTTCACCTAATGTTCCGTTATCTAAAACGAGTTTAATTCCTTTACAATGATCGGTTACATAAATCCAATCTCGAATGTTTTTTCCGTTGCCATAAATAGGAATTTTTTCTCCTGAAATTGCCTTCCTAATAATAGTAGGAATCAACTTTTCTTTATGCTGATGTTTTCCGTAGTTATTAGAACAATTGGTAGTAACTACAGGCATTCCGTAGGTATGAAAATAACTTCTCACTATAAAGTCTGAAGATGCTTTTGAAGCACTATACGGACTGTTTGGTGCATAAGGAGTCGTTTCTAAAAACAAACCAGTTTCGCCCAAAGTTCCATAAACCTCATCGGTAGAAACGTGTAAAAAACGAGTGTTTTTATAGGCATCTTTTAATTGATTTGGGCCGTTCATCCACAAATGATAAGCGCTGTGCAATAAATTAAAAGTCCCCACAATATTGGTTTGGATAAAAGCTCCAGGTCCAGTGATAGAATTATCTACGTGAGATTCGGCAGCAAAATGAACCACTTTATTAAATTGATGTTCCTTAAATAAACTATCTATCAAAGCCTCATCGCAAATATCTCCTTTTATAAAAGTATAATTAGGAAGGTTTTCTACTGTTTCTAAGTTCTTTAAATTCCCAGCATAAGTCAAATTATCTAGCACGAAAATCTGATCTTCAGAATTTTCTGCGGCTAATTCAACATAATTGGAACCAATAAATCCTGCTCCTCCTGTTATTAATATTTTATTCATATTTATAGCCCGAATAATCGGATTTATTTTTAAAATTGAATTATTCTAATATCTGATTTAACATTTTTTCAGTAATCAAATAGGTAGGTTTTACTCCTGAAGTCCCTAAACCTCCCGAAGCCAACGTACTTCCTGTTTTTAAAGGATTATCCGAAGCATAATAAGCATATTGTACTTTCACTTTTGAACTGATGCTACGTCTAATTTTTGAAGCCGACTGAATGGCTTTTTGATAATGAGCACCTTCCATTTCTAATCCAACCACATTCCAAGTAGAATCGTGGAAGAATTTTAAAATATCTTTGTTCTGAAGCGAAGTTCCTAAAACAGTAATCATTGCGCCTTTAAAAACATTAACATCTTCTCCTTCAAAATGTGATTTTTTCAACATATTTTTAAGAGGATAGTTATCTGCGGTTCCTTCAAAAACATGTGCATTCGGAATCATTATATCTCCTTTTCCTCCTTCTAAAATTCCTGCTTTTCCCATTATCGAAACGGAAACTACATCTAAAAATTGCTTTTTCTTTTTAGCAACTTTATAAGGTTTTAAAAGCTCATCCATAGTTTCAAAAGCTTGCTCACCACAAGCGTAGTCCATAACAATAATCACAGGTTGATTTTCTTCCGAAGTTGTCAAACCTGGCACTTTAGCAGTATCTATAATCTGAACATTAATATTGGTTCCGCGTGTGTCTTTTATGTAAATCAATCCGTTTTGAGCAGCATACTTCATTACTTTTTTTCGAAGTAGGCTATTTTTTGAATCACTCAGCATTTCATAAACCTCCATCGCTGAACATTTTTTATACTCTGTTTTCAATACCAATGAGCTGTAAATTGTGTTCATTACACTGTGCATATTAGCACTGATAATATGAATTGGTCTATCTAATAATCCGTTTTCATCAAGTTGTTTCTTAATACAAGAGGCCCAAATTTCACCATGAATATGATGTCCTAAACGTTCTCTCAACACCGGACTAAAGGTAACAATACGTTTGTTTTTAGTGGTTACTTCTTCAATAGCAAGTTTCCCTAAATAATAGATGATTTTTAAGAAACGATGTGGATCGGATTTAGTAGCAAAATCTGGATATACTTCATTTACTTCTTCAAAAGTTCTACCTAAAAAATTAGCAGTATGAGTTAGCGCAATTTCCTTTTCCTTTTGAGTTAGTTTTCCTTTTTTAGTAACAGCTGCTTCTAGTTTTTTCCAATCACGATTTACATCTTCTCCATCGTTAATTACTACATGAGACATTATTTTATGCGATTCAATAAAAAGGAAGGTAAGATGAGTAAGGATATCATATATTTCTGATCGTCCACGAGTTACCTCAATATTCATTTGTTGATCGTCTATGCGATAACAATTTCGTCTTCTTTTGGAAGGAATAATCGGTTCAAAGTGTGAGTTTTTATACCCTTCGTCACTCGTTAAATTAATAAAGCTGCATTCTTCAATCCCAATAGGAAGCCTGTCAATCACGTAAAGTAGTCCTTGTAATTCTACTTTATCTTCGGCAATGGTTCCGTAAATTTCTGGTGCAAGTGTTAATAATGAGTCTCTTAATGTTTCTCCTGAAACTCCCATAGGCTTGTAAAATCCACGGTTAAAGAGGTGACGCATGGTAATGTATAATCTTTCAATGGCTCCAGAGCTTTCCTGAGCTCGCGTTCTTTTATGTGTTATTATCATATATTTTATTTGTGCAAAAATACTATTAAAGTAATTGATCCGCAATCTTTCGATTATCTGAAAGTCTTGGAACCTTATTTTGTCCTCCTAACTTACCTTGTGATTTCATATACCTATTAAAACTTCCCGAAGAAAGTGAAGTTATTTTTAATGGTTGAAGTACACTTCCTTCAATTAAATCAAAATAATAACTGTTTTGTTTTTGCATACTTTTATCCATAAAAGCTGCTATTTCTGTAAGATTATTAGGAGCTTCTTCAAACTCAATCAACCATTCATGATAGGGCAAATCTCCTTCTAGCGGATTGGTTTGTGGAGCCACCGTAAATTCTGAAATAGTAAACTTAAATTCTTCTATTGCTTCATTAATCGCTTGTTCTACTTCTTTACCAATTACGTGTTCTCCAAAAGCCGAAATAAAATGTTTGATTCGTCCCGAAACAATTACACGATAGGGTTTTGTGGAGGTAAACATCACCGTATCACCAATGTTATAGCCCCAAAGTCCGGCGTTGGTTGAAATAATCATTACATAATTTACATCTATTCCTACTTCTCCAATTGTAAGTCTTTTTGGGTTTTTATCATAGAATTTTGCAGCTTCAATAAATTCATAAAAAATACCAGAATTTAAAAGCAACAACATTCCTTTTTCGGTTTGAGTATCTTGGAAAGCAAAAAATCCTTCCGAAGCAGGATAGAGTTCGATACTATCAACTCTTCTACCAATCATTTCTTCAAATTTTGCTCTATAAGGCTCATAATTTACTCCACCATAAACAAACAGGTTGAAATTTGGAAAAAGATCACCAACCTTTTTCCCTGACACCTTTTGAAGCTTTTCAAAATACATTTGTACCCAAGACGGAATCCCACTAATTAAAGTCATATTCTCGTTTTTGGTTTCTTCAACAATCGCATCTACTTTAGTTTACCAATCGTCAATGCAATTTGTCTCTAAACTTGGTAGTCTGTTTTTTTGAAGGTATTTAGGAACAAAATGAGCAACAATCCCTGAGAGTCTTCCGATATTAATTCCATTGGCGACTTCTAATACTGGGCTTCCCTGAAGAAAGATCATTTTTCCATTAACAAAATCAGCATTTTTAGTTTCATGAATATAACAAAACAAAGCGTTTTTTGCTCCTTCAATATGAAAAGGCATCGACTCCTTAGTAATAGGAATGTATTTTGCTCCCGAAGTAGTTCCTGATGTTTTTGCAATGTAAGTCGGTTTTCCTCTCCAAAGCACGTTTTCTTCCCCATTTGCTGTTCTTTCAAAATAGCTTTTTAACGCTTCGTAATCTCTAACAGGAACTTGATTTACAAAATCTTTATATGAGGAAATATTCTGAAAACCATGGCCTTTTCCGAAGGAAGTGTTCCTAGCATTTTCTATTAAAGATTCAAAAACTTTTTGCTGTGTTTCAATTGGGTTTGAAGTCCACTTTTGAATAGACTTAACTACCTTTTTTGCCAATATTTTTGCTCCTATTTTTTTTATAATCATAATTCGAAAATTAGAATATAATTTATTCTATCATTAAACCACTCATTCATTTACAGCTATTCAAAATCTATGAAATCGGTTGGATTAATTGGGTAACCATCACTCCAGAGTTCAAAATGAAGGTGAGGTCCTGTGGATAATTCGCCTGTATTTCCAGCTTTTGCAATTACTTCTCCTGCTTTTACTAAATCGCCTTGTCGTTTACTAAGCAATGAATTATGCTTGTAAACCGATAGAAGATTGTTGGCATGCTCGAGAATAATTACATAACCTGTTTCAGCAGTCCATTCTGAAAAAATCACGGTGCCATCTGCTGTTGCTTTAACGGGGGCATCTTTTGTAGTAACTACATCAACTGCATAATGTTTTTGTTTTACATCAAATCCTTCAGAAATTGTTCCTTTTACAGGTGGGAATAATACAAAATTAATCTCTGAGTTATTCACTAAAGGATTGTATTTGTCTTCCATCGATACTTTTTCTCTTAAAAGAGTATCTTCTTTTGAAGGATCTAGGCTTAATTCTGAACGGTCAAATTCTGCTTCTTTAATTATTGAATCCTTATTAAAATCTACGGTTGTTACATCACCTGTTAATACTTTTTTTATGGAAGCAAGATATTGTTGATTAATATAAATTACCTGTTGTAATGAGTCTGTTTTAAAAGCAAGTTGTGTGGCTTTTTTCTTTAATGAAACTGATGAATAACCAGGAATATACTCACGTAAAGGTGTAAAGGCTATTAATATTGTAGTAGTAGTAATTAAAACTAAAGCAGAAATAATACTAAAAACAAATACATTTAGGCGATTAAGTTTGAAGGTAAAACGCTCTTCAAAAGTATCCTCATTAAGTACCACTAAACGATACTTATTAAGTAATTTATGCTTTATTTTTTTAGATCTTTTTTGTTTTTTCATCAAATACTTCCTTAAAGCAAATATAAAACAAACTATTATCTAACGCTAAAGTTAAATTGAAAACGATAATTGTTATTAATTCTTATTACATTTGCACTTTAAAACCTAATTAAAATGAATTTATCAATGTTACCTTTAGTTATTGGATGGCCACAAATTGTATTAATTGTAGTGGTAGTTTTATTGTTGTTTGGAGGTAGAAAAATTCCAGAATTAATGCGAGGTTTAGGCAGTGGACTTAAAGAATTTAAAGACGCTTCTAAAGAAGATTCTGATGATAAAAACCTAGACGAAAAAAAATAATTCGTCAGTCTATTTTTACGGAATTTATTATTGATTCTAACTCAAACTGAAGGTTTCTCTTTCTAGTTTGTGGTGCATATGTAAAGCCTTCAATTATTAAATAACGCTTGTTTATTTCGTCTTTTACGGCATAATTTATAAACGGTCCTGCCATAAATTCACCTTCAACATCCCAAACTCCTTTGGTTAAATAAGTGAACTTTCCATCCAATTCTGTTGCGTAAAAATTAGGAGAATAGTCATAGTCTGTTCCAAATTTATCATCATCTTCAACGGGTAATAATTTTCCACCAATGGAATCTCTAATTGTAAGTATTTCACCTAAAGCTAAACTATCATTAGTAATACTTGATAACGGTGCATTGTAGATTAATATATTAGTGGAACCTGATTTTTTTAAATCTTTACGGAGCCAATAAAAATCATCTCCTTTATGTGCGATTCGATAAGCCGAAGGAATACTAATGCTCAAGCCAAATCGTTCTTTTAAAGAGTCTATTTTTTTAGGCGAAATTGCAGTTCGTCTTTGTCGTTCTTTAATTTCAGATTTGTAAAATGCTTCTATTATCTTTTTATGATTCTGAGCAATTAATTTAACTAATTCTTCTTTATTTATTGCTGTTATTATTGCACCTGTTTGTGGTCTTGCATAAGGGTCTTTTGCAATAGTAACTTTATTTTCTGTTCCAATAGTTACGTGTAAAAAAAGACGATTGCTTTTTATAAAACCACTAAATGTTTCTGGCTTCATTTGATTGATTGAAAACAATGGTTCTTCTTGTGGCAATCCTTCAACTGGTGCTGCAAAATAATTTCTTATTTCTTCACCAACCGTATCATTCCATAATTCATCAGTGATTAAAACTTGAAGTGATTTAATATTTCCAACCGATCTTTGGCGGTATTCGCTTTTTTTATTTCCGTTGTCATTACAAGAAAATAAGACAACGACAGAAAGAAGTGCAATATAAAATGCTTTCATTATAAGTAATTTTGAAAATTATCCCTTTGAAACTCTAAGCTTCATTCCAGGTTTTAATTTGTTACTGCTAATATCGTTCCATTTTTTTATATTCTGAACACTTACTCCAGGAAATTTTTGAGAAATACTCCATAATGAGTCTCCATTTTTAACGGTATAAATTTTAGAATTGCCTTTTGTGGTAGTTTTTGCAACGCTTACTTTTTTTGAATATGCAATTGGTTTTGTAGGATAAATAGTTAACCGTTGTCCTACTCTTAAATTATTACTTTTAAGCCCGTTCCATTTTTTTATCTGACTTACACCAACACCATAACGTTCGGCAATTCTACCCAAATAATCACCGCTTTTTACTCGGTATCTAATTCGATCTGGCTGTTCTACATATTTTGGTAATGCTGTTTTGCTTTCTTCAGTTTCTTTTTGTGCAAAAGCATAAATTGCATCTTCATTGGCTACAAATTTTCCAATAGCTTCAACAGGTAATCTTACCGCATAATTTTTGTTTTTTACAAAAGGAATAACTCCAACTTTATAAGAAGGGTTTAAAAATTCTACTTCCGCTAAAGGCAAGTTTGTAACCTTAGCAACTTGCTCTAAAGTAATTAGTCTTTTTACTTGAACAGTATCTGTTGCAATATGATGAAATTTTGGGCCATTACTTTTAAATCCGTGTTCTTCGGCATATTCAAAAATGTACATGGTTGCTAAAAAAGCAGGTACATAACCTGCAGTTTCTCTTGGTAATCGGTTTCTAATTTTCCAATAATTTGTTTCTCCTCCAGAACGTCTAATAGCTTTTGAAACATTTCCAGGTCCCGAATTATACGCTGCTAAAGCCAAATCCCAGTCGTTAAAGCTAGCATACAAACTCTTTAAATATTTGGTTGCAGCCTCGGTCGATAAGTCTGGATCTGAACGCTCATCAACATACGAACTCACTTCCAATCCATAGATTTTTCCTGTGCTAAACATAAATTGCCAAAGCCCTTTTGCACCAACTCTGGATTGTGCGGTGGGTACCAAAGCAGATTCTACAATGGCTAAATATTTCATTTCTAAGGGAAGGTTGTGTTTGTCTAACACCTCTTCAAACATTGGAAAATAATAATCGCTCAAAGCCATTAATTTTCCTAAGGTTTTTCTTCTGTTTTTTAAATAATGCTTAATTACACTTTCTAATGAAGGATTGTATTCAACATTAAACGGGGTTCGTGCGTCGAGTTCTTTTAAGCGTTGTTTTAATACTTCAGTGGAAAGTTCTTCGTATTCAACTGGCTCATAGTTTTCGTTGATTATACTTCCGTAAACTTCTTCAAACCTACTAGAATCATACAACTCCTTCATCCATAAACTATCAGATGTTTTAGCAATTTGATGGTCTTGAAGGTCAAAAATCACACTATCTCTTTGAATAGTATTTACGACAGACTTACTAAAATCACCTGAGGAAACTTGGGTGGTGAGCGTGTCAATTATCTGAATTGTTTTAACGGGAAGTTCTGTTGTTTTTACAACATTTATTGAGTCGCTTACTTTACTTTCTTCTTGAGAAAATAGTTTTCCTGTTCCAATAAAAAACAAAAAGACTATTAAAATTGGGGATACATTATTTAGCTTCATATAATAGGTAACG
>JAJRQR010000025.1 GCA_024280145.1 Bacteroidota bacterium | reverse complement strand
TTATAATAGTATTATTTTACTTCCATCAACTCCACATCAAACACCAAAGTAGCGTTTGGAGGAATTACTCCACCTGCACCAGCTTCTCCATAAGCTAAGTGTGAAGGAATTACAAAACGAGCTTTGTCTCCAACTTTTAACAATAAAATACCTTCGTCCCAACCTGGAATTACATTGCCCTTTCCTACTGGAAATTCAATTGGGTTTCCTCTTTTGTATGAATCATCAAAAACACCACCATCTGCAAACATACCTTTGTAATGTACAGCAACGGTTTGTCCTTTTTCTGGTGTTACACCATCTCCCTTTTGAATAATTTTATATCGAAGTCCGCTTTCAGTTTCTTCAAAACCTTCAGATAGTTTTCCCATCATTTCATCTTGTGCTTTCTTAGCTGCATCTTCACGTTCTGCTTTAGCTCCTGTAAATGATCTAAATGTTTCAACTGCATTAAAGTTTTTTGCTTCTTCACCAACACGAATAATTTCAACATTCATGGTATCTTCTTGTTCAATTACATTTACAACGTCCATTCCTTCAATAACATTTCCGAAGATAGAATGTTTGTTGTCCAACCAAGGTGTTTCTATATGTGTGATAAAAAATTGACTTCCGTTAGAACTAGGACCTGAGTTTGCCATAGACAAAACTCCCGGAGAATCGTGACGTAAATCTGGATGAAATTCATCATCAAAATTGTATCCTGGACCTCCAGTTCCTGTTCCTTTAGGGTCTCCACCTTGTACCATAAAATCTGGAATCACACGATGAAATTTTAACCCATTATAATAAGGCGTTCCTTGTGGTACAGCTTCATTTTCTAAGTTTCCCTCGGCTAAAGCTACAAAGTTACCAACGGTTCCTGGTGTTAGTTTATAAGTTAGATTGATGAGGATTTCTCCTTTTTCGGTTGTTATTTTTGCGTAAATACCGTCTTGCATGACTTGTTTTTTAAAATGAGGTGCAAAGGTACGTATTCAGATTACTATTTCATAAAGAATTAGAGTAGTATTAACAGAATGATTTTTGTAAAAATTCGTAGAATTAGTGTTTCTTTTTTTACCATTAAGGCATTAAGAAAAAAATTAGTTTAGATTTAATGTGCCACATCATTAAAGAATTTTATTCGGTAGAGTCTTAATTCTTCTTCTTCATAGTCACCATCAAATTCTTCCATGGCAGTTTCTATATCGTCTGTTTCCGCTTCCTCCAGAAAATAATCGTGGATTTCTTCTTGTTGGTCTTCATCTAAAATTTCATCAATCCAATAATTAATATTCAATTTGGTACCACTATTTATGATAGCTTCCATTTCTTTTATTAATTCGTTCATTTCCATTTTCTTGGCATCTGCAATATCTGTTAAAGGTAATTTTTTATCTACATTCATTATAATATATAACTCTAACGCACTGTTGGTTCCGGTAGATTTTACGATAAAATCGTCTGGACGCATGATATCGTTTTCTTTAACATAATCGGAAATTATTTTAACAAATGATGCTCCGTATTTTTCAGCTTTCCCTTCGCCTATTCCGTGTACATTTGCCATTTCTGCCAATGTAATAGGGTATTTTAATGCCATATCCTCTAAAGAAGGATCTTGAAAAATCACAAAGGGAGGAAGTTTCATTTTATCGGCAACTTTTTTACGTTCCAATTTTAAAATGGCAAATAATTTATCATCGGCAACAAAGCCTCCACCTTTTTCATTTACAATAATAGTATCATCGTTTGCTTCTTTAAACGAATGATCTTCCGTCATCATAAAAGACACAGGAGAAGTTAAATACTCGCTTCCTGCTTCCGTTAATTTTATAAGACCATAAGTTTCAATGTCTTTTCGAATATATCCTGCAACTAATAACTGTCGAATTAAAGCCATCCAATATGCTGGTTCTTGCTCTTTTCCAGAACCAAAAAAGTCATGATCTTCTGTTCTGTGCGATTTAATTAGTGCATTTGCATGACCAATTAACACATTAACAACTTCTTTAGACTTGTATCGTCCGTTTGTTTTATCGACTACATTTAATATTTTAACTGCTTTGTTTTGAGCTTCGTGTTTCTTTTTAGGGAAACGCATATTATCATCCAAATCGCCACCTTCTCCTGTTTCGTTATCAAATTCTTCACCAAAATAATGCAGAATAAATTTTCTGCGAGACATAGAGGTTTCTGCATAAGCAACTACTTCTTGAAGCAAGGCATGACCAATTTCTTGTTCAGCCACAGGTTTACCACTCATAAACTTTTCAAGCTTTTCAATATCTTTATACGAGTAGAATGCTAAACAAATCCCTTCACCGCCATCTCTTCCTGCTCGACCTGTTTCTTGGTAATAACTTTCGATGCTTTTTGGTATATCATTATGTATTACAAAGCGAACATCGGGTTTATCGATTCCCATTCCAAAGGCAATAGTAGCGACAACTACATCTATATCTTCCATCAGGAACATATCTTGATGTCGTACTCTTGTTTTTGAATCTAACCCCGCATGATACGGAACGGCTTTTATTCCATTTACTTGAAGTGCTTGTGCTAATTCTTCAACACGTTTTCTACTTAAACAGTATATTATACCACTTTTTCCTTCGTGCTTTTTTACAAAACGAATAATATCTTTATCTACATCTTTCGTTTTTGGACGTACTTCGTAATATAAATTCGGGCGGTTAAATGAAGCTTTAAAAGTATTAGCATCTTGAATTCCTAAGTTCTTTAAAATATCTTCTTGAACCTTTGGAGTTGCCGTAGCTGTAAGTCCGATAATTGGAATATTATCTCCAATTCGTTCAATTATCTTTTTTAAATTTCGGTATTCTGGTCTAAAATCGTGTCCCCACTCACTAATACAATGCGCTTCATCAATAGCTACAAACGAGATTTTAACCGATTGTAAAAACTCAACATTCTCATCTTTTGTTAATGATTCAGGCGCAACGTAAAGCAATTTTGTAATTCCACTAACGATATCACTTTTAACTTGCTTTATTTCCGTTTTATTGAGGGAAGAATTTAATACGTGTGCAACTCCTACTTCCGTAGAATTTGCTCTTAAAGCATCTACTTGATTCTTCATTAATGCAATTAATGGAGATACCACAATAGCTGTTCCTTCTTCTATAAATGCGGGGAGTTGGTAGCAAAGTGATTTTCCACCACCTGTAGGCATTACGACGAATGCATCTTTTCTATCTAATACGCTTTCAATTACTACTTCTTGAAGCCCTTTAAATTTTGTAAAACCAAAGTGCTTTTTCAGCGCTGCGTAAACATCTATTTCTGCCAATCTATTTTTAAAATTAAATTTGTTGTATTCTGAAAAAAAAATAAAAATTGTTTTAACAAACTAACAATCGTAATTTAGCAACCGAAATAAGGAAAAAAGTATCCTATATATAAAGGTGTAAATTTTATTATTTTTTTGCAATCTAAATATAATACTTTCTGAAGTAGATACAACTAAAAAAAAGCCAAAAATTTTGAACAAACGAAATCAGATTATTTTAGTAGCAAAAAAAACTATTGAAACCGAGAGCAAAGCCATTGATAACTTACTGAATTTGATAGATCAAGAGTTTGCAGAGGCAATAGAATGTATCTATAATTCCAACGGAAGAATTATCATAACCGGTATTGGAAAAAGTGCCATCATCGCAAATAAAATTGTTGCTACGTTAAATTCTACAGGTTCTCCTTCTATTTTTATGCACGCAGCAGATGCAATTCATGGTGATTTAGGAACCATTTTAGATGACGATATAGTAATTTGTATTTCAAAAAGTGGAAATACTCCAGAAATTAAAGTGTTGGTGCCATTAATTAAAACTCGAGGAAATAAACTAATTGCAATTACTTCGAATAAAGAATCATTTTTAGGCGAACAATCCGATTTTGTATTAAACGCTTATGTAGAGAAAGAAGCTTGCCCAAATAATTTGGCACCTACAACTAGCACCACTGCACAGCTTGTTATTGGTGATGCGCTAGCAGTTTGTCTATTAGATTTAAAGGGGTTTTCAAGTAAAGATTTTGCAAAATTTCACCCAGGTGGTTCTCTTGGAAAAAAACTTTACCTTAGAGTAAGTGATTTATCAAAACTGAATAAAAAGCCACAAGTTAATGCTGATACGGATATTAAAAGTGTGATTATTGAAATTTCAGAAAACATGTTAGGCGTTACTGCAGTGGTTGAAAATAATAAAGTAGTAGGGATTATTACCGATGGAGATTTAAGAAGAATGCTAGTGAAAGCTGATAGTTTTCACGGACTTACTGCAAAAGATATTATGTCTATAAACCCAAAAACTATTTCGAATAATGCGATGGCAGTGGAAGCATTTGAGATTATGGACAAACATAGTATCACTCAATTGATTGCTGAAGATGATGGTATTTATAAAGGAATTGTTCATATCCATAATCTAACTAACGAAGGTATTATCTAATGGCAAAGCGTAAAAGTTTAGGTACTGAAAAAGAAATGTCTTTCTTAGACCATTTGGAAGAATTGCGTTGGCATTTAATCCGCTCAACTTTAGCGGTTGTTATTTTAGCAACGGTTGCTTTTTTAGCTAAGGATTTTATTTTTGATGTTCTTATTTTTGGACCCAAACATGCGGACTTTCCTACATACCAAATACTTTGTCAAATGGCTCAAGCGGTTGGTGTAAAAGAAAGTTTTTGCTTTACTGAATTACCTTTCAGAATTCAAAGTAGAACGATGGGCGGACAATTTTCTGCTCATATTTGGACTTCTATTACTGCAGGATTTATTGTTGCTTTTCCTTATGTTTTATATGAAATGTGGAAATTTATAAGTCCTGGATTAAAAATGAAGGAACGTAAATCTGCTAGAGGTTTTATTTTTATCGCTTCGGTTTTATTTTTTATTGGTGTATTATTTGGATATTATGTGGTAACTCCTTTATCCATCAACTTCTTAGGAACCTACCAAGTAAGTGGTGAGGTGCATAACGACTTCGATTTAAGTAGTTATATTTCGTTGGTTAGAGCTTCAGTGGTTGCAAGTGGGTTAATTTTTGAGCTCCCAATATTAATTTATATTTTAACTAAAGTAGGTGTTGTGACACCGGTAATTTTAAAAAAATATCGCAAATTTTCGTTGGTAATTGTTCTAGTGCTTTCAGCAATAATAACCCCTCCGGATATTGCAAGTCAAATAATTGTATCCGTTCCTATTTTGCTTTTATATGAAATTAGCATCTTTATATCGAAAGCAGTTATCCGAAAACAAGAAAGATTATTAAAAAAACAAGCTAAATAATCTAATAGAATCTTAATTTAGTCAGCATCTTATTCAGATATAATTATGAAATTAAAAGCCGAAAATCTTGTAAAATCCTATAAAGGAAGAAAAGTAGTTAAAGGAATTACTGTGGAAGTAAATCAAGGGGAAATTGTTGGGCTTTTGGGACCTAATGGGGCTGGAAACACTACTTCATTTTATATGATTGTTGGTTTGATAAAACCTAACGGAGGAAATATTTATCTGGACAATCAAGAAATCACCAAATTCCCGATGTACAAACGTGCACAACACGGAATTGGGTACTTAGCACAAGAAGCCTCAGTTTTCAGAAAACTCAGTGTAGAAGATAACATATTAAGTGTTTTACAATTAACGAAGCTTTCAAAAAAAGAACAACACGATAAAATGGAATCGTTAATTGAAGAATTTGGCTTGGGGCACATCCGAAAAAACAGAGGCGATTTATTAAGTGGTGGAGAACGCAGAAGAACTGAAATTGCTCGTGCCTTAGCAACCGATCCTCATTTTATTTTATTAGACGAACCTTTTGCAGGTGTAGATCCAGTTGCGGTAGAAGATATTCAACGAATCGTAGCAAAATTAGTTACCAAAAATATTGGCATTCTAATCACCGACCATAATGTACAAGAGACTTTGGCAATTACAGACCGTACTTATTTAATGTTTGAAGGCAGTATTTTAAAACACGGAATTCCGGAAGATTTAGCGAATGATGAAATGGTACGAAAAGTGTATTTAGGTCAGAATTTTGAACTTAGAAAGAAGAAATTAACTTTTGAGTAAACTATTGTTTATTTATCAAGTTCTTCAGTTAGTTTAAATACTTATAACTATAAGTATTTATTTTAATTGTAACAAAAATTCCAGTCCCTCGTCTTACTTTTATCTAATCAACAAAAACATATTCTGTGCAAGAAATTCTCACACTCAACAATCTCACTAAAAAATACGGCTCACTAACTGCGGTTAATAATCTTTCAGTAACCATAGAAAAAGGAAATGTTTACGGTATATTAGGGCCTAACGGAAGCGGAAAATCAACTACTTTAGGAATCGTATTAAACGTAGTAAACAAAACCAATGGAAATTTTCATTGGTTTGATGGCACTGGAAGTACTCACCAAGCATTAAAAAAAGTTGGTGCTATTATAGAACGACCAAACTTTTACCCATATATGACGGCTGCTCAAAACCTGAATTTAGTTTGTAAGATTAAAGGAGTTTCCAAAGATAAAGTTTCAGAAAAACTTGATGTTGTTGGATTATTAGATCGAAAAGATGACAAGTTCAAAACCTTTTCTTTAGGAATGAAACAACGTCTTGCCATTGCATCTGCCCTTCTTAACGATCCTGAAATATTAATTTTAGATGAACCAACTAATGGATTAGATCCTCAAGGAATTCACCAAATTAGAGAAATTATTGAACAAATTGCTTCAGAAGGTACTACCATATTATTAGCTTCCCATTTATTAGATGAAGTTGAAAAAGTATGTACCCATGTGGTGATACTTCGAAAAGGAAAAAGTTTGTATTCTGGTAGAGTAGAAGATATGATTGCAAGTCATGGTTTTTTCACTTTACAATCCGATGATTTAGAAAAATTAAAAAATGTTTTGGAAACACACGATAGTTTTGGAAACATTAAACAAGAAGATGGGAAACTTATCGCTTATTTAAAAGACCCATTAGATAGTGCTGGATTAAACAAGCTATTGTTCGAGAAAGGAATTAACCTTTCCTATTTAGTTCACCGAAAAGAAAGCCTAGAAGAACAATTTTTAGAACTAACCAAAACTGCTTAAACCGAAAAACTACCAAAATGTTACGATTACTTACCATAGAACTCCATAAATTAAAGTACAACAAATCGGCGAAAGTAATTTCGATTGTCTACTTTATATTAATCACTTTTATAGCTTTAATTGCCTCCATTGAGTTTGATTTTGGCGAAATTCATTTTAGAATAGCTGATCAAGGAATTTTTAACTTTCCATTTATCTGGCATTTTAACACCTATATAGCAGCATTACTTAAAATATTTTTAGCAATTGTCATAGTTTCTATGATGGCTAACGAATACAGTAACCGAACTCTAAAACAAAACCTTATTGATGGTTTAAGCAAAAAGGAATTTGTGTTATCAAAATTTTTAACAGTAGTTTTATTTGCTACAGTTTCAACCCTATTTGTTTTTGCGGTGTCTTTATTATTAGGATTACGATTTTAAGATTATAACGAAATTGGAATCATTTTTAGTGACACAGAATACCTCTTTGCCTATTTCGTAAAACTATTAGGCTTCTTTTCCTTCTGTTTATTTTTAGGAGTATTGGTAAAACGATCAGCTTTTGCTTTGGGGTTTTTAGCAATTTGGAGTATTGCTGAAGGAATTATTTATGCTTTATTAAAGTGGAAACTATTTAAAGATACTGATATTGCCGAGTCTATTAGTCAGTTTTTTCCTTTATCCTCTATGTCAAATTTAATAAAAGAACCTTTCTCTAGGCTAGGCGCAGTTCAATCTGCCGCAAGTCAATTAGGAGAAGCTTTCGATAAAGATTATAGTGTACAACCTTTAAACGTAATTATAGTTTTAGTTTGGACTACCCTCTTTATTTATTGGTCTTATTTACTTTTAAAAAGGAGAGATTTGTAACAAATAAAGTTTTAAGACTTTTCTTTTAAAAATTATGTATCTTTAAAGGAAAAATTATAAATGAGTAAGATAAAAGTTACACTTTCTTTATTATTATTATTAAGTCTTTCGAATATAAAAGCACAAGAAGTTACCTTATTTCAACAATTTAATGGTCATTACGATTATTTAGCCTTCGGAAACACCCTTAATTTAGAAGAAAATGGAGTTTCTACTGACTGTACTATTCTTTCAGAAAGTAGTGCCGATTTTCAGTTACAAGCTGGACAACAAGTTATAGCTGCCTATTTATATTGGGCAGGATCTGGCACTGGAGATTTTGAAGTTTCTTTAAATGGAAACCAAATAATTTCAGAAAGAGAATTTAGCTATTCATTTGAATCAAATGCAGAAACCTATTACTACTTTGCTGCTTTTGCTGATATTACTTCACTAATTTCAACTTTAGGCAATGGCAATTATACTTTAAGCGATTTAGATTTACAAGAAGCAATTCAAACTTTTTGTTTAATAAATGGAGGTAACGCAACCAATTTTGGAGGATGGGCAGTGATGGTAATTTATGAAGATGCATCTCTACCTCTAAATCAAGTAGCAATATTTGATGGTTTACAAGCAGTTTCTCTAATAAGTAATTCGTTAACTATAAATTTAAATAATTTAAATGTGTTGGATAATGCTGGGGCAAAAATCGGTTTTTTAGCTTGGGAAGGAGACGAAAGTATCGCAAATAATGAAACTCTTAGTATTAACGGAAACTCAATTAGCAATCCACCTTTAAATCCTGTAGATAATGCTTTTAATGGAACAAACAGTTTTACTGGATCTGATCAAATGTTCAACATGGATATCGATTTTTATAATATTGAGAACAATATCAATCCCGGAGATATTAGTGCAACCATTCAACTTAATTCCGATCAAGATTTGGTAATAATCAATAATATTATCACCGTTTTAAATACCGAATTACCCGATGCCACCATAGAAATTGATACATTTATTGGAGGTACTGAATGTGGAAATCGTGATATTGAAATCGATTATACTGTTTATAATTTAAACAGTTCAGATACATTACCAATTAATACACCCATTGCTTTTTACGCGGATGCAATTTTTATAGATCAAACTTTTACTACTAATGAGATCCCAATTGACGGTTCCGAAACAGGATCAATAATCGTAACAATACCTAATAATATTCCAGCAGATTTTGTTTTAAAAGCAGTAGTTGACGATACTGGAAATGGTAATGGAATTGTAGACGAATTAAATGAAAGTAACAATGATTTTATGATGGATTTTCACCTTCTTGTTTTTCCTGAATTTGATTCACTAATAAACCTTGAACTCTGCAATGTTTTAGGGATTGAAGTCTTTGATTTAACCGAATCAATTTCAGATATAAGTGCCGATTATTTTTTAACATATCATATTTCAAACGAAGATGCAGAAAGCAATAGCAATCCAATTATTGATATTGAAACTTTTCAGAATACAGATAACCCTCAAACTATTTTTATTCGTGTAGCAAATGAAGATTGTTTCTTGGTTGATTCATTTCAAATTGAAGTAATTGAATGCCCACTTCCTGATGCAACTATTTCTATAAACAACGAACTTTACGCGTGTCGAGATCGTAATTTTATAATTGATTATACCGTTTATAATACAGAAGCAACAGCAGTACTTCCTACCCTAACTTTTATTTCATTTTATTACGACGGAATGTTATTATTACAAACCGAAACACAAAATTCAATACCAATTGGAGGCAGTGAAAATAATAATGTTGAACTAACATTACCAGAAAGTATTCCTGATAATTTCACACTAACTGTTGTAGTTGATGACAACGGAAATGGAATTGGGTTTATAGAAGAACTCAGCGAAATTAATAATAGCTTTGAAATAAATGTTGAATTTGGCACCATACCGCCAATAGATGAACTTCCCAATATATTACTTTGTGATGAGGGTTTTGATACGGCAAATTTTGATTTAACTATTCAGAATGAGTTGATTTCCATAGAATTTGAAGACATCATAACCTATTTCACTACCTTAGAAAATGCCATTGCAAATGAAAATGAAATTTCAGATCCTGGAAGTTATCAAAATGGTATAGATCCTCAAACCATCTATGTGCGTTTAGAAAATGAAATTTGTTTCACCACAGCTACTTTTTTAATTGAAACTGAAAACTGCAAACCTTATATTCCAGATGGGTTTTCTCCAAATGGTGATGGTATTAATGATGAATTCGAAATTTCGAATCTTCTAAATATTTATCCAGATTTTAAACTTACCATTTATTCCCGATATGGAAATATTATTTATGAAGGAGGAAATGAACAAGGTTTCTGGGATGGTATTTCAAACGAAGGATTACTCTTTAATGGTAGCTTAAGCCCTACAGGAGTTTACTATTATGTATTAGTATTAAATTCCCCAGAGTACCCAGATCCTTTTATTGGCGATATTTATATTAATTATTAAGTGAAAAACATTTTTAAACAAACAATAATTTGCTTAGTAAAAAGTTATATTTTTACTGAAATTAAAAAATTGCACCCTTGAGATATTTATACGGATTAGCATTAGTATTCAGCATTGTACTTTGGAGTTCTTGCCGAAACGATTTTGAAACAACTCCTAGTACTGGAAATTTAGAATTTTCACAAGACACTATTTATTTAGATACTGTTTTTACCAATATTGGTTCTAGCACCCGAACTTTAAAAGTGTACAACCGAAGTAATGATGACATAACCATCCCTACTTTACAATTAGAACAAGGAGAAGCTTCAAATTATCGTTTAAATGTAGATGGTATTCCTGGCAGAGTATTTGAAAACATTAACATTCTCGCAAAAGATAGCATTTTTGTTTTTATTGAGACAACCATAGACATTAACAATTTCTCCAATCCTGACAATGCATTTTTATATACCGATAAAATTTTATTTGATACTGGTGGAAATCAACAAAACGTTGATTTAGTCACACTAGTACAAGATGCAGTATTTTTATTTCCTGAACAATATGCAGATGGAACTATTGAAACCATCAACCTGGGTACAGAAGAAGAACCACTATTAATTGAAGGTTTTTTTATGGATGATGACCAACTTCATTTTACCAACGAAAAACCCTATGTTATTTATGGGTTTGCAGCTGTTCCTCCTAATAAAACCTTAACCGTTGATGCCGGAGCTAGAGTTCATTTTCACAGAGACAGTGGAATTTTAGTTGCCAATACTGGTTCAATGAAAGTAAACGGTACAGCAAGTCTAGATCCCGAGTTATTGGAAAACCAAGTAATTTTTGAAGGCGATCGTTTAGAACCAAGTTTTTCCGATGTTCCTGGGCAATGGGCTACCATTTGGTTAACTGCAGGTAGTACCAATAATGAATTCAGTTTTATGACTATTAAAAACTCAATAGTTGGGATTTTAATGGATAGCAATGATGGCGATCGTACTTTAACATTAAAAGATGTACAGATATACAATTCTTCAAATATTGGACTCTTGGCTAGAACTGGCGATATTTATGGTGAAAATGTGATAATAAATAATAGTGGCCAAACATCATTATCATGTTCTTTAGGAGGAAGATACAACTTTGTTCATTCTACTTTTGCTAATTATTGGAACAATGGTTTTAGGTTATTTCCATCTGTAATTATTGATAATGTCTTAGAAACTGAAGACAATGTATTTGTTTCAGATTTACTTGAAGCCAATTTCACCAATTGTATTATCTACGGAAATGAATCTCGTGAATTAATTTTTGTGGAGAATACTAGCGCTGCTTTCAACTTTAAATTCACAAATAGCTTAATTCGTTTTGATGATCCTAATGGAGATTTTTCAGATGATACTAACTACGATTTTTTTAATACTAATTTGTACCTAGATATTGCAAGAAATCAAGATCCTGCTTTCTTAGATTCGGCAAACAACGATTTTAATATTGAAACTGGAGTTTCTGGAGCGGATGGTATTGCAAATCCCGGTGCAGCTTCCCAAGTTCCAGTAGATGCTAATGGAATTAATAGAATTGGTGGTTCGCCAGATGCAGGTGCTTATGAAAGTATTGTCTTTCCTGACGAAGGATAATTTATTAATTATTGTAATGAGTCGCTAACTACATAAGGCATTCCCTCTTTTAACCAAACACGCATTCCTTTGTCTAAATCTACAATGGAACGAAAACCAGATTTGTATATTTTATTAGCAACCAGCAAACTTCTATGCTGTGTCTGACAATATATTAAAATTGTTTTTGAAGTATCTAAATTAAGTTTATTAAAATTCTCTTTAAAATTTCCACCAAAATAACTCACATTAATCGCTCCTTTAATATGTGACTTATTAAATTCATTTGGAGAACGAACATCTATAATATTAACTAAAGAATCATTAACATAAAGTAAATATTCTTCTGAAGCTACTTCTTTATATACTCCATTCTTTTTTAGTTTATGTATGGAAGAACAACTACTTATAATTAATGAGAGTATAAATAAAGGTATAATTGTTTTTTTCATAGAATTCAATTTATCCAACATAAAGGTACAAAAAAAGCCTTTTCAAAAATGAAAAGGCTTAGTACTTTTAAAAAATGATATTTATATTAAAGAACTCTCACATTTACTGCGTTCATTCCTTTTTTACCTTCTTTTAATTCAAATTCAACTTTGTCTTCTTCACGGATATCGTCATCGATTAATCCTGAAATGTGTACAAAGTGTTCTGTGTTTGTGTCATCTTCTGTAATAAACCCATATCCTTTTGAGCTGTTGAAGAATTTTACTGTGCCTGTAGCCATTATAAAAATTTATTTAATTAAGCTGCAAAAGTAATCTATTAAAATGACATTACTGTAATTTAAATTTATTTTATTATTACTCTTTTTGAAACAAAAAACTCTCCATTTTTAATTGTAAATAAATAAACCCCAGGATTGAATTCGATCATATCCAAAACAGTATTTTCTGTATTTAATGCATTATTTAATAGTAGTTTACCTGTTATATCTGTCACTAGTAAATTTGAATTCAATAAACTATCATCAATACTAATTGTAAATACTTTTCCAGGATTTGGGTATATTAAAACATCATTTATTAATAAACTATTGTCATTTACTGATAAAAAACTACCTTCGATTATCGTCAAATGCTCATTAATTGCGGGATTCTCTATATAATCCACAATTCCACTTAACCAAGTTACTTTTATAAAATCTATAGACAAAGCATTTCCAATTCCAAAAAACTCATAGGCAGAATTTTGGCCTAAATAACCTTCTCCCAGTAGCGTATAATTATATTGCTTTTCTCCATTTACTGATATTTCAATCTTAGAACCTATACCTTGTCGATTACTTTCTGTTCCTTGAAGTTTTACTTTTAACCAGTTATTTGTTGTAGCTGTAATGTTTTTCCAAAGAAAAATATCATTTGGGGCATAATTAAGAACTGTTATGTCTGGATATCCATTATTATCTATATCTCCAATTGCATTCGAAAAACTTATTGCAGTATCCTGAATAAAACCAGCATTTAACGGAATGGAATAATTACCTAGCCCATCATTTTCATAAAATGCAGAAGGCAAAGTTCCTCCGCTTCCGTCTAACATTCCGCTTACATATAAATCTAAATCAGAATCGTTTTCTGCATCTAAAAATACCGCTCCCCAAGCAACCGATTCAAATAGAGTTCCATTAGATGAGGCAATATCAGTAAAGGTTCCGTCTCCATTATTTATAAAAAAAACATTTCCATCAAAGCTATTGGTTGTATAAATATCTAACCAACCATCAGTATTATAATCATCGATAGTAGTTGACATAGCATCTATAGAAACATTTATTCCTGCTTCTAAGCTAACTTCAACAAAAGTTCCATCACCATTATTTTTATACAATAAATTTTGAAAATCATATTTGTCATTAGCAATATAAATATCTTGCCAACCATCATTATTATAATCTAAAAAAGCAGCACAAAAAGACATATAAGCTTCAAGTATTATTCCAGTATCAGCAGTGACATCTGTAAAGGTTCCATTGCTATTATTTTTATATAAGACATTATGTGCCAGGTTTCCTTCATCTCTTGAATTTATAAACAGATCTAACCAACCGTCATTATTATAATCACCCCAAGATGCTCCAAAAGTAAAATGGTCAACAATTTGTAACCCAGCTATATCTGTTATGTCTGTAAAAGACATATTGCCATCATTATCATAAAGTCTATTAGAATCTGTATTGCGGGTTACAAATAAATCATTATCACCGTCATTGTCAAAATCTACCCATTGTACCGTTTTAGTTTCAAAAAGTTCATCGGAAATGTTTAATGAAATTTCAGAAAAGGTGCCATTATTGTTTTTTAAAAACTTTACAGGGCTTCCTTCTTCAGAAGATACTGTTATGTCATCCCATCCATCATTATCAAAATCGTAAAATGAAATTCCTCCACCTAATAAGCCTGTGCCGTAAGAAGTGTTTTCTAAACCTAAATTCTGCGCTTCTTCGCTATACTGAATTTGGCTAAATAATGAGAAATTAAAAAAAATAAAGATGCAAAAAAAATAAATTCTTTTTTTCATAATGAGTTTGTTTTATAATTAATCCAGTTTATTATTTTCGTAAATTTCTATTTCGCTATCATTATTAGTAATTAATAAATATTTTTTATTGTTTTTGTTTTTAATAATAACTAAATCTTTAGTATCTCCATCAATATCTAATCCAGTTTTTTGAAATGGCAAGACTGTAAATTTGCCTTTATTAAATTGCATTACCACACCTTTTGATGCGTCATATCGAGTTGTTTCAACTTCTGTAGGGTATAGATTTCCTACTGCAATTATTTCATTAACGTTATCGTAATTTATATCGGTAACTGTAAATTTCATTATTGGAGAAAATTGAGCTTCAATTGGAAGATTTATTTTCTTAAAAACTCCATTGCCTTCGTTTATCAAACAAATACTATGGAAATCCTTTGCGACATAATGCAAGGCGTTAGAGAGGTTTTCTTCCCCAATAATTTCATTTAAACTAGCTTCTGCAAAAGATATAAAGTTTGGAAATTTACTTGAAATAAATGGCATTTGTTCAGATGAACATTGACGTCCTCTCATTGGTACAAGGCTTCCATTGTAATCTTTAGAAAATACAACATCATAAGTAGTGTTTCCGTCAAAATCATCACAAAAAACATGAAATGGTTTTCCTGGTTTTGCTGTAAATTTTGAATTTAAACCTAAGTTTCCAAATAAATAATCCATATCGCCATCTTCATCTATATCAATTTCTTTTACACTAAACCAAATTCCTTCTGTATCATTTAATGATGCAATATTAGAGTCTGAAAAAACACCGTTATTATTAGTAAAAATCTTTATTGGACTCCATTCTGCTGTAATAATTAAATCTTTATCTCCATCATTATCATAATCTGAAAAAATTGCATCTGTCACTAATCCTATATTTTTTATACTTGGTGCTAATTCAGAAGTTTTATCAACAAACACACCATTTTCGTTTATCAATAATTGAGAAACAGGAGGGTATGGGTATTTGTCTGGAATTACTCTTCCTCCAACAAATAAATCAAGGTCCCCATCATTATCAATATCATTAGATATTACGCGTAGTGAACTTGTATTATTTATAGGTAAAATAGTTGACTTTTTAAAAACACCTTTTCCATTATTAGTATAAATTCTGTCTTGATAATTAGGGCTATCTTCTTTAAATGATGCTCCTCCACTAGTCACATATAAATCTTTGTCTCCATCTTGATCATAATCAAAAAACAAAACTCCAAGGTCTTCAAACTTTTTATCTTTTTCCCAAATACCGCTTTTATCTTTATTAAATTTACCTGTATTATCTTGAATGTATAATTCACCTGCTTGTCCAGAGGCACCTCCTATGTAAAAATCAGTTAAGCCATCATTATTTATATCAGCTTTTGCAATAAATGGTCCATGTTGTGATTGTGAATAAGGTAATAATACTTGCATTTTAAAATCATCAAATTCATCTTCATTATGCTTATACGTAATCCCAATACTTTTGGGGGCTATTTTTTTTAATGGATATACTTTATTTTCAATAAATTTTTCTGTTTTAGTTAGTGCTTCATATGATAAAGTTATTTCATTATTTACTTTTATATTAATAAGATTGGTTACTTTACCGTCAGGCCATTCCACAATCATTTTAGGAATTTTTTGAAGATTGCCAAGACCTAAAATAATTTTATTATCTACTGTAGATAAATAACCTTTAGAAGTATAATGTTCGTAATAAATTATTTGATTGTCTACAGGTATAGAAATCTTTGTGCCAATAGAAAAAGGATTATTTGAAGGTCCCAATAATGTAATTGAAATCGAATTACCCACTTTTCCTTTTACTCCAACATTTTCATAAACTGAAGCTTTATCATCCATATTATTCACCACCAAATCCAAATCTCCATCACCGTCAAAATCGCCATAAGCAGCTCCATTAGAATTAAACATTTTATAATCTATCCATTTATTTGAAGTATTTGAAAACTGAAGAATACCTTCGTTTTTATAAAGTTGATTTGGCGAAACTTCTGAAGGCACAACTTCTAAATATTCTTGAAGTGAAAGTTTATGGTTTAGTTTTTTTTCAATTGCAAATACTTTTTCTTTAATATCATTATCATTTAGATTTTCTTTAATTCCGTTAGTAACAAATAAATCTTTATTTCCATCCAAATCCACGTCAAAAAATAAGGGTGCCCAACTCCAATCGGTCTTTGCTATTCCAGCTAATTGTGCAATTTCACTAAAACTATTATTACCCGTATTTAATTGAAGTGAGTTTAACATATATTGGTGGTGAAAGCCATATTTAACAAAAGCATTAAATTTTTTTGGGTTCATAGAAGCCATAAACACTTTTGATTTAATGTGGTCACTAGGTGTCATATCTGTAACATATAGATCAAGAAAACCATCATTGTTTATATCTGAAACATCACTACCCATACTATAGTAGGAAATATGCTTTATATTTTCATTTATCTTATTTGTAAAAGTTTTATTTCCATTATTTACGTAATATAAATCAGGTTCACCATAGTCGGTAGAAACATAAAGGTCGGGATAACCATCTTTATTAAAATCTCCAACACTAACACTATTTTTAAAACCAAAATTAATAAGTCCAGCTTCTTTCGTTTTAACTATAAATTTTCCGTTAACATTTTCAAAAAAATTATCTATAATCAATGCTCCACTATTAATAAACTCAGCCCGTTTTTTTATTTCCTTTGGCATTTTTTTTTCTGAACCTGGAACAGGATGATTAAGCAAGTACATATCTAAATCTCCATCATTATCGTAATCAAAAAATGTGGATTGCACACTATAATTCGCAATATTAAGACCGTAATTTGCAGCATCTTCTTTAAATGTCCCGTCACCATTATTAATAAATAATCGATTTTTTAAACGCTTCTTTTCATTAAATGGTCCTGCTTTACATACATATATATCTAAAAGACCATCTGCATTGACATCAATAATACTTACACCAAAAGACCAGCCATTATTATCTTTCGAAATTCCAGACTGTTCCGTAACATCCTCAAATTTAAAGTTACCCTTATTAAAATATATTTTATCTTTTGTAGTATTTCCTGCAAAAAACAAATCTGGTAAACCATCATTATTTAAATCACCAACAGCAACTCCACCTCCATTATATATTTGAGGATATGATTTATGATTTTTAAAATCATCTTCAACAATAGAATTTTTGAAATTTACACCTGTTTGTTCACTAGGAATTAATTTAAAGAAAAGATCATCATTATTATCAGTATCCATTTTTGTTACCAACTCTTTATTTAGGCTTTTCACAAACTCTGAAGGTAATTCAATATCAATTTCTTTTGAAATACTTGATTCTTTTTTAGCTAAACCTTTAGTTTCTTTTTTAACTTTTTCATCACAAGAGAAAATAAAAAATATAGTAATAAATAATATTAAATAATGTTTCATTAGTAGTGTATATTAATTGAACAATTGTCTTCCGTCCATCAAAGCATTTACTTTCTTAGCAATTGATTTTAGAATTTCTTCGTTCTCAAAGTTACAAATTACTTTGTCAACTAAATCCACCACAGTTTGCATATCCTTTTCTTTTAATCCACGCGTAGTAATTGCAGGAGTTCCGATACGAATCCCACTAGTTATAAAAGGAGATTTATCATCAAATGGGACCATGTTTTTATTTACAGTAATATCAGCTTTTACTAAAGCTTCTTCTGCTTGTTTTCCGGTAATATTTTTATTACGAAGATCAATTAACATCATATGATTATCTGTTCCTCCAGAAATTATATGATAGCCTTTATCAACAAATGCTTTTGCCATAACTTCTGTATTTTTCTTTACTTGAACCATATAATGAAGAAAATCATCACTAAGCGCTTCACCAAAAGCAATTGCTTTTGCAGCAATTACATGTTCTAATGGACCTCCTTGATTTCCTGGGAAAATTCCACTATTCAACAAAGCGGACATTTTTTTAAGGTTTCCATTTTTAAGTTTTTGACCAAAAGGATTGTCAAAATCCTTCCCCATCATTATCATTCCTCCCCTTGGTCCACGCAATGTTTTATGAGTGGTAGTAGTAACAACATGACAATGCGGTAATGGATCATCTATGATTCCTTTGGCAATTAATCCAGCAGGATGTGAAATATCTGCTAGCAAGATAGCTCCTACTTTGTCGGCAATTTCTCTAAATCGTTTGTAATCGAATTCTCTTGAATAGGCAGATGCACCAGCTATAATCATTTTTGGATTCTCTCGAAGGGCAATTTCTTCTACTTTATCCATATTAATTAATCCCGTTTCTTTATCTACTCCATAAAAAACTGGATTGTATAATTTACCCGAAAAATTCACAGGAGAACCGTGTGTTAAATGACCACCGTGCGATAAATCAAAACCTAAAAAGGTATCTCCTGGCTTTAAACAAGCAGCAAAAACAGCCGTATTTGCTTGTGAACCACTGTGAGGTTGCACATTTACATATGCTGCTCCAAATAATGTTTTTGCTCTATCAATAGCTAATTGCTCAACTTCATCTACAATCTCACAACCTCCATAATACCTTTTTCCTGGATATCCTTCTGCGTATTTATTGGTAAGAACAGATCCTGCGGCTTCGAGTACTTGGTCGCTTACAAAATTTTCGGAAGCAATTAGCTCTAAACCATTTAATTGTCGCTGCTCTTCAGCTTTTATTAATTCAAATATTTGTTCGTCTCTGTTCATATTATTATTTATAAAAATTAAAAAATCAAAAATACGAAATCCTTATGTGTTAATTTAATGAATATTATATCTTTGAGGAAGATTTTACTAACATAAAAATTTAACGTTATGCCGCTTTCTGCAAATAACCCAACAAAAAAAACTTGGCTTGAAACCTCAGCAAATACAGACTTTCCTATTCAGAATATTCCTTTTGGAGTGTTTTTAACCCGTGATGACATTATCACTATTGGAACAAGAATAGGTGATTTTGCAATCGATTTAGGCGCTTTACATCAATTAGGTTATTTTGAAGGGATCGAATTAACGGATGATATCTTTATGCAAGATAGTCTGAACGACTTTATTGCAGATGGTAGAAAAACGTGGCGATTGGTTCGTAATAGAGTTTCAGATATTTTTTTAGAAGGAAACTCAAAATTACGCGACAATCAAGATCATAGAAGTATTGTACTTTTTACAATGGATGAAATTGAAATGCAGTTACCGGTAGACGTTGGCGATTATACCGATTTTTACGCGAGTAAGGAACACGCAACAAACGTAGGTTCACTTTTCCGCGATCCTGAAAATGCATTATTACCAAATTGGCTTCGAATTCCTATTGGTTACCACGGAAGAAGCTCTTCTATTATTCCATCAGGAACTCCAATTCATAGACCTTATGGGCAAACAAAGCCTGGTGACGATGGAATCCCAGGATTTGGTCCTTCAAAATTAGTAGATTTTGAATTAGAAATGGCTTTTATTACTACCGATGCCAACCATATTGGCCATCGCGTTCCTATTAAAGAGGCAGAAGATTATATTTTTGGATTGGTTCAATTTAATGATTGGAGTGCTCGTGATATTCAAGCTTGGGAATATGTTCCTCTTGGACCTTTCCTAGGAAAGAATTTCGCATCTACCATTTCACCTTGGATTGTAACTTTAGACGCCCTTGAGCCTTTTAGAACCAATGGCCCTAAACAAGATCCAGCCCCTCTTCCTTACCTTCAACAAGGAGATAATAAAAATTTCGATATTAATTTACAGGTTGCAATTAAACCAGAAGGTGATGAAGAAACAGTTGTAGCAAACTCCAATTTTAAGTATATGTATTGGTCTATGGCACAACAATTAACACATCATACCGTAAATGGATGTAACGTACGATCTGGTGACATGATGGGTAGCGGAACTATTTCTGGTCCTACAAAAGACAGTTACGGTTCGATGTTAGAACTAAGTTGGAGAGGTCAAAACCCTGTTCTTCTTAAAAACGGAAAAGAACGTAAATTTATTCAAGATAACGATACTGTAATTATGCGCGCTTATTGTGAAAAAGACGGACTTAGAATTGGTTTTGGAGAATGTAATGGAAAAATACTTCCTGCCTTAGATTAATTTATTCTAATGAAAAAATCTATACTAATTCTTTTAATAGGAATTACCTTTTTTAGTTGTAATAGTGTAAAGAAAAATCAGCAATATATTGCTCAAGGTGATTATAATAAAGCTATTGAATTGGCTGTAAAAAAACTTCAAAAAGATAAATCTTCTTCAAAAAGCGAAGAGCATATATTATTATTAGAAGAAGCGTTTTCAAAAGCTGTTGAACAAGATCAACGTGATATTGAAATAGCAAGAAAAGGCAGTAATCCTGCTGCTGCTCAGATTATTTATCGTTTGTTATTAAAATTAGAAAATCGCCAAAAACAAATAAAGCCTTTACTTCCTCTTTATAGCAAAACTTCAGGTAAAAAAGCCAAATTTAAAATGGTTAATTATTCTGGTAAAATTGCTCTTGCTCAAAAGGATTATGTGGGTTATTTATATGAAATAGGAAATTCATATTTAGAATTAAATAACACTTTAGATGCCAGAAATGCTTATAATTCATTTAAAGAGTTAGATGAAATTCATCCTGATTTTAATGACACAAAAAGTTTGCTAGACGAAGCTTATTTTCAAGGTACTGACTTTGTTTTAGTTTCCTTACAAAATCACACTTATACTATTATTCCTCAAGATTTAGAAAATATACTACTTAATTTTAATACTTCTGAATTGGATGATTTTTGGACGGTTTATCATCGTTTGCCCAAAGAAAACATAAATTATAACTACGGAATTAATTTAGATTTTACCAATATTGAATTTTCCCCAGAACGAATTTCTGAAAAGGATTATAATCGAACTAATAGAATTAAAGAAGGCTGGGAATACCAAAAAGATAGAAATGGAAATTATGTTTTAGATGAAGATGGAAACAAAATAAAAAAAGATATTTATATTTCAGTTGCTGCTACCGTAACCGAAACCATTCAAACTAAATCGGTTATTGTTGAAGGTATTGTTGTCGCAACTGATTTTCAGAAAAATAATGAGTTGTACGAATATCCGCTTACAAGTGAATTTATTTTTGAAAATGTTTTTAGCACTTTTCAAGGAGACCAAAGAGCATTATATCCAGAGGATCAAATAAATATCAAAAATCATTTTATTTATTTTCCGAGTAATGACCAATTATTTATTGATGGACAGGAAGGAATAAAAATTCAGTTATTTGAAATTATTTCGGATAATAAATTAAGAAAATAATACTAAGCAAACTGCTCTAATAATCCAGCGTCAATATTATAATGCGAACTATGGTGAATTGTATTGCTATTTTTAACTACGATTAATTGTGGGCTTTGGTGCATTACTTGAAAACGAATGGCAACTTCATTTGAAACCTCTCTAAAGGCTATTAAATCTAAACAATACAGCTTTACTTTTTCATCTTCAATTTCAAAATGACTTTCAAACTGTCGCAATGCCATTCTACTTGTTCCACATCTAGTAGAATGCTTGAAAATAGCAATGGGTCTATTAAACGATTCTTTTTCAATTTCATCTAATTGCTGAATAGTAGTAAGCCGATACCACGGAATAAATTTTTCTTCCTTTTCTATAGCAGGTTTATTTCCAAATATTTTATTTAACAATCCCATCAATTCTATTTTTCTTATTGGTTGTAAAAATATAAGATTCTTACACAACAAACTATAAAAATCTAAAATTAGCCATTTTGTCTTACTTAATTACTTAAAACAAGCCATTATGACGTATTTTATCTTTGGTTTACATTTTGATTATTAAATCCTGAAATCAAGATAAACCACCTTTAAATAGGAATAAAACATAAAGACATGAATTTAAATAATTATACTATTAAATCGCAAGAAGCAATTCAGCAAGCACAACAACTTGCTCAAAGCTTAGGTCATCAACAAATTGAAAATGAACACATTTTAAAAGCTATTTTTGAAGTTGATGAAAATGTAACTCCGTTTATATTAAAGAAATTAAATGTGAACTTGGAGCTATTCAACCAAATACTAGACAAGCAATTAGAAAGTTTTTCTAAAGTTTCTGGTGGCGATATTATGCTTTCAAAAGAAGCAGGAAAAGCATTAAACGAAGCAAGTATCATCGCTAAAAAAATGAACGATGAATATGTTTCTATCGAGCATTTATTATTAGCAATTTTTAAGTCTAAAAGCAACATTTCCCAAAGTCTAAAAGACCAAGGTGTTACTGAAAAAGGAATGCTTGCTGCTATTGAAGAGTTAAGAAATGGAGATCGGGTAACATCACAATCTGTTGAAGAAACCTATAATACATTAAGCAAATACGCTAGAAACCTTAACGAATTAGCAGCTTCAGGGAAATTAGACCCAGTAATTGGTCGCGATGAAGAAATTAGAAGAATACTTCAAATTCTTTCTCGTAGAACCAAAAACAACCCAATGCTAGTTGGAGAACCTGGAACAGGAAAAACCGCCATTGTCGAAGGATTAGCACATCGAATTATTGCGGGTGATATTCCTGAAAACCTAAAAGATAAAATTATTTTTTCTTTAGATATGGGCGCTTTAATTGCCGGAGCAAAATACAAAGGTGAGTTTGAAGAACGACTTAAAGCAGTAATAAAAGAAGTAACTAATAGTGACGGAAACATTGTGTTGTTTATTGATGAAATCCACACCTTAGTTGGTGCTGGTGGCGGACAAGGTGCCATGGACGCTGCAAATATTTTAAAACCTGCTTTGGCTCGTGGCGAACTCCGTGCAATAGGTGCAACCACTTTAGATGAATACCAAAAATATTTTGAAAAAGACAAGGCTTTAGAAAGACGTTTCCAAAAGGTATTCGTGGATGAACCCGATACCGAAAGTGCAATTTCTATCCTTCGTGGAATTAAAGAAAAATACGAAACACATCATAAAGTTCGTATTAAAGATGAAGCGATTATTGCTTCGGTAGAGCTTTCACAACGTTATATTTCTGACCGATTTTTACCAGACAAAGCCATTGATTTAATGGATGAAGCGGCTGCAAAAATTAGAATGGAAATCAATTCGAAACCAGAAGAATTAGATGTTTTGGACAGAAAGATTATGCAGTTGGAAATTGAAATTGAAGCCATTAAACGAGAAAAAGACGAAAAAAAACTAAAAGGACTTCGATACGATTTAGAAAATATAAAAGAAGAACGCAACTCCATTCACGCAAAATGGAAAAGTGAAAAAGAAGTGGTTGATGCGATTCAGAATTTAAAAACAGATATAGAAAACTACAAACAAGAAGCAGATATCGCAGAACGTGATGGTGACTTCGGAAAGGTAGCCGAATTACGCTATGGAAAAATCAAAGAAGCAAAAGAAAATCTTTTCGAATTAGAAACGCAATTAGCCGAAAATGAAGAAGGTGATTCTTTAATAAAAGAGGAAGTTACTACCGAAGATATTGCGGAAGTGGTGGCTAAATGGACAGGAGTTCCTGTTACCAAAATGTTGCAAAGTGATCGTGAAAAATTATTGAAATTAGAAGATGAATTGCATCATCGAGTGGTGGGGCAAGAGGAAGCTATTGTTGCAGTGAGTGATGCTATTCGTAGAAGTCGTGCAGGATTGCAAGATCCAAAAAAACCAATTGGAACCTTCTTATTTTTAGGAACCACAGGAGTCGGTAAAACCGAATTGGCAAAGGCATTAGCAGAATATATGTTCGACGATGAAAACGCAATGACCCGTATTGATATGAGTGAATATCAAGAACGTCACAGTGTAAGTAGATTGGTGGGTGCACCTCCAGGATATGTTGGTTATGACGAAGGTGGACAATTAACCGAAGCCGTTAGACGCAAGCCTTATTCTGTGGTGTTATTGGATGAAATTGAAAAAGCACATCCAGATACTTTCAACATTTTATTACAAGTGTTAGACGAAGGAAGATTAACCGATAATAAAGGTCGTGTAGCTGATTTTAAGAATACGGTAATCATTATGACCAGTAATATGGGAAGTCATATTATACAAGAAAAGTTTGATACTATAAAGGATATTGATTCAGCTATGGAAGCTTCAAAAGATGAAGTATTAAACCTACTGAAACAAACGGTTCGACCAGAGTTTTTAAACAGAATAGATGACATTATTATGTTCACTCCGCTTTCTGAAAATGATATACAGCAAATTGTATCGCTTCAGATAAAAGGGTTAACAAAAATGTTAGCAAAACAAAACATCACTTTAGATGCAACTGAAGAAGCTGTAAAATACTTGGCAAAACTAGGCTACGACCCTCAATATGGGGCAAGACCAGTGAAAAGAGTACTACAAAAAGAAGTGCTAAATGTTTTATCTAAAGAAATACTTTCGGGTAAAGTAACCACAGATAGCATTATATTAATTGATAGTTTCAACGGAAAATTAGTATTTAGAAATGAAAATGATTTGGTGAATAACTAAAAAAATAGGCTGTCTATAAATTATAGACAGCCTATTTTAATTCAATAAAATAAGTTTTATTGAATAATCAATTTTTTAACTGTAGAACCAGATTCAGTTATCGTTTTAACAAAATAGTTTCCAGGGTTTACATTTAAATTTAAAACAATCGAAGAAGAATTATATTCGTTTGTTAGGACTACTTTACCTAAAACATCATAAACTGCAACAGTAACAGAAGTAATTTGGTTACTCAATCTTAAGTTTATGTTATTTCCATTTGAAACTGTTGGATAAATAATAAAATCAGATGTATTTATTGCATCTAATGTTCCTAAGAAACATTCCATAGGCGCAGGATCAAATCCAGCTGGGAAAGATCCTTCAAAGGTTTCAACTCCAGATAAAGGCCAAATATCACCAACAAGTAGTTTATTATCAGGCCCTATTAAACAATAAGTAGGATAAGCAGCAATTCCAAATGCAGTATCAACTGCACCGGCACCTCCATCTGCACTTACTGCAGGTGCGTGATTAAATGGGCCTCCATAAGTGTTCTCAAATGCTTCAACTTCTGCATCAGAATCGGAACCATTATTCATTGAAATACAATATATTTCTCCTTCATTACATCCGTATTTATCATGAAATTCATTAAAAACAGGTGTCGTAGTTTGACATGGTCCACAAGTATCAAAAAAGAAATCTAGATATACATGTTTTCCTGAAGCTGTAATGTCATAAAGGTTATGCTCGACACCGTGAATATCTGTAACCGTAAAGTCATCTACAACGTCTCCTACACTGTATCCAGTCACTTGAGCATTTGCAACAAATGTAAATGCAATCAATAAAAATAATGAGGTAATTTTTTTCATAATAATTGGGCTTAAAGTTTAAAAAGCAAATTAACACTTTATAAAGCTATTTATTTATGATAAATATCAATATCAAACCCTACTTATTAACATTCGTTAAACTATTAACACAATTCCAGAATTACACACAATATACCATTCGGTATTATTTAAGTATATTTGCATGTGAATTACTAAATATTATGCTCACAAAATCCGAAAAAACCACAAAATTTATTATTGAAACCATTGCTCCTATTTTTAATAAAAAAGGGTATGCAGCTACTTCAATGACAGACATTACCAATGCCACAGGGTTAACAAAAGGTGCTATTTACGGAAATTTTAAAAATAAAGAAGAAATTGCAATTGCAGCATTTAATAAAAATGTAAACGATTTATTAAAAAAAATTGCAGCTCATCAAGAACAAAGTAAATCTCCACTTCAAAAACTATATTTAATCACTGATTTTTATAGAAATTATTATCATTATAGTCAAGAACTAGGCGGTTGTCCAATACTAAACATAGGTGTTGATGCAAATAATCAAGATAATTCATTGCTTGAAGAAGTTCGTTTTGTAATCAATAAAACTCAAAATAACATTACAAAAATGGTGGACGGGGGAAAAGACATCGGAGAAATAAAACAAGATGTAAATGCTTCCCTTTTTGCAAAACAATTATATAGTCATATTCAAGGAGCCATCTTTATGACTTACACGATGGACAATGATAATTATTTAGCAGTTGCTATGGATGAAATGGACAAAATCATTAAAAACCAATTAGAAAAATAATTCCGATAAAATCGGAACAATACAAATATGAAAAAACTACCTAATAAATTAGAAAGCAAAGTAAAAATAAGATTTCAGGATTGCGACCCTTTTAATCATTTAAATAATGCAGCATATCTTAATTATTTGATCAATGCTCGTGAAGATCAAATTTTAGAGCATTACGGGATTGACATTTACAAAATGGCAAGAACAACAGGAAAAAGTTGGGTAGTTGGTAGTAACCAGATAGCTTACATCAATCCTGCATTTTTAATGGAAGAAGTTATAATAGATTCTCAATTACTTTATTTTGACGATTCTAATATACATGTAGAATTGCGAATGTGGAATAAAGATAAAACAAAAATTAAAGCAGTTATGTGGAGTACTTTTGTACATTATAATTTAATTAAGCAAAAAAGAGATTCTCATTCCGAAGAATTAATGGAAACCTTTACAGCTGTTCATTTACCTATTGAAGAAACTATTTTTGTAGATAGAATTAACTATTTCAAACAAAACTTTAAGGCTTCAAAAAAACAATCAGTTTCATAAATTTAGTATGTTTGTTTAAACTCAATATCCATGAAAAAATTAATTTTCCTTTTAGCATTTGTTGCTCTCTTTGTTTCTTGTAAATCTGATAAAGAAGAAGAAGTCAAACCAGCAATTGAAACTACTGTTTATTATTTAATTCGTCACGCAGAAAAAGATAGAAGTACTCCAGATAAAGATCCAGGATTAACCGAAGAAGGGTTGAAAAGAGCAGATAATTGGGCAACTATTTTGAAAGAAAAAGAAATTGATTTGGTATTTTCAACAAATTATAAAAGAACGCAACAAACTGCTTCTCCTATAGCAAAAGCTAATAAATTAGAAGTTCTAAGTTATGACCCAAGAGATCTTTATAATGATAATTTCAAAACCCAAACCAAAGGCAAATCAGCAGTTATTGTTAGACATAGCAACACAACTCCTTCTTTTGTAAATACAATTTTAGGAAAACAAAAATATGATCAAATCAATGATTCAGACAATGGGAAATTATTTATAGTTTCTATTGTTAATGATAGTATTTTGGTGAAAATTGAAGATTATAATTAGTCTTTCGGAAGGATAATCTTTACATTTTCGGTTTCAATTTTTGATAATAATTTCAATTTTCCATCGGTAAATAATTGATCCAATTCAGATAACTCAACCTCTTTATTTTCAGGTTTAAAATTATTATAATCTACAAATCGAATTTCTTCAACAACTCTAGGATTATAAGCCTCTCTAAATCGTACTCCTCCTCCATTTGTCGCATATTTATAGGCTAAATAATCTAAAGTAAATGTTTCTTTATTAATCCAATATAAAAAGGAATCGTCAAAATCTGTTCCCCCACCTTCTTCTGTAAAAGTCACTTCAATTTCGTAATAATCATTTCCTTTTATTTCATCTTCACCAATCAATTTTTTATTAACTGCAGCATCGTTTAATCCATAAGGTAATTGTGCAAAATAATGTACCGAATTCACGCCATCACTAATTCCATCAGCCAAACTATCTGGAACTGTAACTTGCATTTTATTTACAAAACGCATCAACCCTTTATTTGAAACTATATCGTGAATTTCATCTAAAGAATCCATTTTAATTCGTTCTAATTTATAGAATCCTCCGTTGCGACTACTTATATATTTGATATCTCTAAAAGTAAATTCGATAACAGCATTATCACATTTTCCTTGACAAGATATTTCAATTGCTTTATCGATGATTTCTTGAGCAGTTAATTTTTTTGAGGATGTTTTATCTTTTACTTCTTCTTTGCAAGAAAATAAAGATATTGAAATCAATAAGATTATTAGATACTTCATTTGTATGATTTTATCACAAATCTAAAACAATAATTAAACTCTTTCGTGTAAATCTGTGTAATTCCTGTCTGCTTATCTTAACCAGTTTCACTATTTTTGCAAACTATGGCACTTCAAAAAACCGTAAAAATTAAAAACCGTAAGGCTCGCTTTGAGTACGAAATCCTCGATACATTTATCGCAGGAATTGTTTTACGCGGAACCGAAATAAAAGCCATTCGGGAAGGGCAAGCATCAATAGCTGAGGCATTCTGTGAGTTTAACAATTCTGAATTATTCGTGATAAATATGACAATTCAGGAATATTCACACGCTACCCATTACAATCACAGTCCAAAAAGTGAACGAAAATTACTCCTTAACCGAAACGAATTAAAAAAGTTAGAAAAACAAGTTACAAACTCGGGACTTACTATTATTCCTTTACTTCTTTTCACCAACGAAAAGGGCTTGGCAAAACTTCAAATTGCACTTTGTAAAGGAAAAAAATTATACGACAAGCGCGAATCTCTTAAGGATAAAGACAATAAGCGTGATCTAAGTAGGATTAAAAAGGAGTTTAATAGATAACAATTTATTTAGAACTTTTTTCAATTGAAGAATAAAACTCTTCATAAAATTTTTCTATAAAGCATTTAAAAACAATTTCAAGGCCTTTTAAATTTCTGTCTATTACCTTATGGTCTTTGTGTTCAAAAACTTTTATAGGTTTTTTAAAATTAAATCTTCCTCCAATATATAATTGACCGTTATTATAACCATTTCCCGATTTTTGGGCAACATATTTTTTATTCATTTTCGGATTGGGATTTGGCCCATGCATGGTCATTATTATTCCTTTTAAAGACATTCCTTTTGATGAACTTACTATATTAATACCTATGCTTAACACTGCGTCAACGCCTAGTTTGTTTGCTAAATCATATCCTAATGAAACCGACCGTTTATAATCAAATGCAGCAGCCATATTAAAGAAACGATACGTTTTAGCAGCTCCTGTTTTATTAACATCTCTATTTTCAATTTCATTTAAAAAAGTACCGAGTTTAGAAACTTTTGGGATATATTCATCGTAATAATATCTTTTCTTCTCTGATGCATTTAAAAATTCTAATGGTGTTAATAAAACAACTCCTTTTTTTTTAAATTCTTCCTTTAAAGTCATAATCACCTGAACTTGTGTTGCATTAGCTGCACTATGCACAAATACATTTCCTTGTTCATTAATATGAAAAGTTATTAATGCGATTGTATCAGGTAGTTGTTCTTTTGAAGTAAAATAAGGGTTCTTTCCGTGCCCATCAATATATGATTTATGTGTTGCTGGTTTTGAAAAAGCATCAATAACGAAACTCTTCTTTATTTTCTCAATCTTTGTGTTTGATAGGTATTCTTCGATTGTCTTTTGAGAGAATACCAATTGGCTTAAGAGCATAAAAGCAATTAAGCCAATTAATTTACTTGTAATTTTCATAATTTATATAACTTATTCTTTCTCAAAATTACTAAAAAAATATTAATCACCTAATAACTAATAAGTTGAATACTCTAAAAGCACCAAAAGCTTTTACCCTTTCCATATTCTAATAATTTTAATTAGTAACATTTTTTTAAGAAAATACTAATATCCTATCTTTATCTTGCGTTAAAAAGTATTGATGCTAACTAAAATAACCTTCTTTTTTCTTTTTATTACTTCAGTAATTTCCTTTGCCCAAGTTTCAGGAAGAATCACCGATAAAAATGGCGAACCCCTGCCCTACGTAAATATTTATCTTCAAGGAAGTTATGTAGGCACCACTTCCAACGATTATGGAACTTATGAAATTAATCTTCAAAAAAAAGAGAGTTACCAACTCGTTTTTCAGTTTTTAGGATACAAAACACTCACTAAAAATATTGACAAAAAGGAACTTCCCTTAACGTTAAATGTTGTTTTAGAGGAAGAATCCATAAGTTTAGAAACTGTTGTAATTTCTTCATCAGAAGACCCTGCATATAGGATTATAAGAAAAACCATCGCTCAACGAAAAGAAAATCTCAATCGAATTTCTGCCTTTACTGCCGATTTTTATTCCCGTGGATTATGGCGCGTAAAAGATATGCCTGAAAAAATTATGGGTCAAGAAGTTGGTGATATGGAAGGCGCTCTAGATTCTACCAGAACAGGCGTTATATACCTTTCAGAAACTATTTCGAAAATAGCTTATCAACGTCCCAACGATTTCAGAGAAGTTGTAAAAGCAAGTTTAGTGAGCGGAAACGATAATGGTTTTAGTTTTAATAGTGCTCGGCAATCCAATTTTTCATTTTATGAAAATACCATAGACCTCAATGCCCCTATTGTTTCTCCCATTTCAGTAAATGCCCTCAACTATTATAAATACAAGCTAGATGGTGTTTTTTACGAAGGAAGTAAACTCATCAATAAAATTATTGTAACTCCTAAACGACCCAAAGATCGAATCTGGGAAGGTGTGATTTATATCGTGGAAGACGATTGGCAATTATACGGTGTTAATTTGGCTACAACTGGTCAAGCCATTCAAGTTCCGATGATTACCAAACTCGATTTTAAACAGAATTTTAAGTTTGATGAAGAAAATAATGCTTGGATAAAAATTTCGCAAACCATCGATTTTGGTTTTGCCTTTTTTGGCGTTAAAGGTGATGGACGATTTATTGCAAATTATAGTAACTACGACTTTAAGCCAATTTTTGAAAAGAAGGATTTTTCAAATGAAGTGCTTTCATTTATGCCAAAAGCCAATAAAAAAGATAGTCTTTATTGGAAAGAATATCGTCCTGTTCCTCTTTCTATTGAAGAGTTGAAAGATTACGTAAAAAAAGACAGCATTCAAACACTTCGGAAATCTAAAACCTATTTAGATTCCATCGATAAAAAATCTAATAAATTTGGATTTATGGATCCATTATTAGGATATACTTTTCAGAATTCATATAAAAAATACAGGATTAGCTACGAAGGTCCTCTCCGAAATATCAATTACAATACCGTACAAGGTTGGAATAGTAAAGTCGGTTTATCTTACGATAAATGGTACGATGAAAACCGTACAGTTTGGCTAACTGCAAAAGTAAATGCTACCTATGGAATTACAGAAGATCGCTTGCGATTTAGCGGTATTATTGCTAAACGATTCAATTATAAAAACAAACTTACGTTCCAAATTGATGGAGGTAGTAAACTGAAACAATTTAATAACGAGGAACCTATTAGTCCGATGATTAATGCAATTTCCACTTTGTTTTTTGAAAGGAATTACATGAAATTATACGAATTAAATTACGGTCGATTCGCCTATAGTCAAGAAATTGTAAACGGTTTTAAACTAACAGCAGCAACTGCTTACGAAAAAAGAAAACCTTTGTATAATACGGCTTCTTGGGTAATGATTCCAAATAGTGGAGTGTCTTATACTTCAAATAATCCTTTGAACCCTTCCGATTTTGAAAATGCAGCAATTGAAAATCACGATGTTTTTAAAACATTTATAAAAACCGATTTTGTCTTTGGTCAAAAATATATTTCATCACCGAATGGAAAATTTAATTTAACCGATTCTAAATACCCACAACTTTCTTTTCAGTTTGAAAACGGCATCGGAATTTCAGATAATAAATACAGTTACAGTCAGTTATCAGGGAAAGTTTTTCAGAGTATAATGTTGGGTAATAAAGGAACACTTACCTATAATTTAAAAGGAGGAACTTTTATCAATGGGGAGGATATTTCCTTTGTAGATTTTCAACATTTTAACGGAAATCAAACAAGAGTTGGCACCGATGAAATTTATAACAACACCTTTAATCTATTACCTTATTACGAGTTAAGCACTAACAAAAGTTATTTTGAAGGGCATTTAGAACACGATTTTAAAGGTTGGATTTTAGGAAAAATTCCTGGGATAAATCAACTTAATTTTAACTTGATTGCGGGAGCACATTTTCTTTCCATCGAAACCAATAAACCCTATTCCGAGCTTTCCATAGGAATAGACAATTTAGGTTTTGGAAAATTTAGAGTGCTACGATTGGATTATGTACATTCGTTTTATAATGGAAGCGATCAAGGAGCCATCATTTTTGGATTAAAATTTTTAGATCTTTTTGGATTGAATTAAAAAAATAAAATATGGAATCATCCCATTCATCTTGTAGCATCAACGCAGATAAATCTTCTTGCTGTTCT
>JAJRQR010000002.1 GCA_024280145.1 Bacteroidota bacterium | reverse complement strand
AGGTTTAAATTTATTGACAAAATCGGTATCTTCTTTTGGATAATACCCAACCGAAGGCAATATTTGAGTAACTAAAATTATTACTCCAATGGCAGTCATAAACCCAGAAACTACGGGATACGGAATAAATTTTATATATTTGCCAATTCCAAGTAAACCAAGCCCTATTTGAAAAACCCCTGCTAATAAAAACACGGTTAATATGGCTGGAAGGGCTTTTGAAACATCACCATCAAAGGAAGCAACGATTCCTGCAACCATAACCCTTGCAACTGCTGTCATTGGTGCAGTAGGTCCAGAAATTTGTGTATTTGTTCCTCCGAATAATGCAGCAAAAAAACCTACAAAAATTGCACCATACACACCTGCACTAGGTCCTAATCCTGAGCTTACACCAAATGCTAATGCTAATGGTAATGCTACAAGTCCGGCAGTAATCCCACCAAATAAATCTCCTTTAAAGTGCTTGAAGTCAAATAAATTTTTCATTGTCTTAATTTATACAAAACCTCAAAGATAATAAGTATTAATTTTCAAAAGAAAATAAGATCTTAACTTTATTAATATTTATCTTTTTTTGACAAAAACTCAAGCACACCTATTTATTAGAGAGAAATAAACTTCTATAAAATATTTCAATACCATTATAAGTTATTAAACCTATAATTTCCGATGAAAAATATTGAAAATAGTATATATTTGCTCATTATTTAGATTTAATCTAATTAGATGATAAAAGTTAGCAAAACAGCAAAGACAAAAATAGCCCAATTAATGGAAGAAGGTGGCTTCAACGTAACTCAGGACTTTGTCCGTGTAGGTGTTAAAAGCGGCGGATGTTCGGGTTTATCGTATGAACTGGATTTTGATAATTCAAAAAAAGAAGAGGATAAACTTTTTGAAGACAATGACATAAAATTAATTGTTGACAAAAAAAGTTTCTTATACTTAATCGGAACCACATTAGAATATAGCGGCGGACTTAATGGAAAAGGATTTGTATTTAACAATCCTAACGCCAATAGAACTTGTGGCTGTGGAGAAAGTTTTTCATTATAATTTAACCGAAAAAAATTATGGCGAAATATACCGAAGACGACTTAGAGAAAGAGTTACAAGATAAAGAATACGAATACGGATTTTATACCGATATTGAATCTGAAACATTCCCTGTTGGTTTAAACGAAGACATTGTTAGAGCAATTTCAAAGAAAAAGGAAGAGCCACAATGGATGACCGATTGGCGATTAAAAGCTTTCGCTGCTTGGAAAGAAATGGAAGAACCCGAATGGGCAAATGTAACTTATAAAAAACCTGATTTTCAGGCAATTTCTTATTATTCTGCTCCCAACTCCAAACCAAAATACAATAGTATAGACGAGGTAGATCCAGAATTATTGGACACTTTCAAACGTTTGGGAATTTCCCTTGACGAACAAAAAATATTAGCTGGAGTTGCGGTAGATATTGTGGTAGATTCCGTTTCGGTAGCTACTACTTTCAAAAAAACATTGGCAGAAAAAGGAATTATATTTTGTTCTATTTCCGAAGCAATTAGAGAACATCCCGAACTTGTAAAAAAACATTTAGGGACTGTTGTTCCGCAACGCGACAATTTTTACTCTGCTTTAAACAGTGCTGTTTTTAGCGATGGTTCTTTTTGTTACATTCCAAAAGGAGTTCGTTGTCCGATGGAATTATCTACATATTTCAGAATAAATCAAGCAGGAACAGGGCAGTTTGAAAGAACTTTAGTAATTGCAGATGAAGGCAGTTATGTAAGTTATTTGGAAGGCTGTACCGCTCCATCAAGAGATGAAAATCAGTTGCACGCAGCAGTTGTAGAATTGATTGCAATGGACGATGCAGAAATAAAATACTCCACCGTTCAAAACTGGTACCCAGGAAATAAAGAAGGAAAAGGCGGTGTTTTTAATTTTGTAACCAAAAGAGGGATTTGCGAAAAAAACGCAAAAATATCTTGGACACAAGTAGAAACAGGATCTGCCGTTACTTGGAAATATCCTAGCTGTATTTTAAAAGGAGATAACTCCATTGGTGAATTTTACTCGATTGCAGTTACCAACAATTTTCAGCAAGCAGATACGGGAACAAAAATGGTACATATTGGTAAGAATACTAAGAGTACGATTATTTCAAAAGGAATTTCTGCCGGAAAATCTCAAAACAGTTATAGAGGTTTAGTAAAAATTAATAAAACTGCGAAGAATGCTCGTAATTTTTCACAATGTGACTCACTTTTAATGGGAAATGATTGTGGAGCACACACCTTCCCTTATATTGAAGTTAAAAATAAATCGGCTCAAATAGAACACGAAGCAACCACCAGTAAAATTGGTGAAGATCAAATATTTTATTGCAATCAACGTGGAATAGAAACCGAAAAAGCCATTGCCTTAATTGTAAATGGTTTTAGTAAAGAAGTATTAAATAAGCTTCCCATGGAATTTGCTGTTGAAGCTCAAAAATTATTAGAAATTAGCCTTGAAGGCTCAGTAGTATAACCCTAATAAACTAAAAATGAAAAAAGTAGCATTACTTATTGCCCTAACCATAGTGTCTTTTTCTTGTAAAAATTCAGAAGAGAAAACAACTGAAACTACTACAGGAAAAGAAGTTATAAGCGAATCTGAAACAAATAATAATCCAATTTATAAAGGTGATTTTATTTATACAGCTGATGCAGCTATATTACAATCTGGAAATGTTATTTATGCTGTTGCATTAAATGATATGGCAACTGAACTTTCAAAAAAAGTTGCAACAGTTCAGAAAACAGATTTTGATATGGTTCCGGTAGCAGTAAGGGGTACACTTTCAAAAAAAACTGAAGGACAAGAAGGTTGGGATGATATTCTAACCATCACCGAAATTATTATCATAGGTAATGCACCTTCAGAAGTAGATATTAAATTAGAAGATATAAAATAATCATGTTAAAGATTAGTAACTTACACGCTAGTGTAGAAGATAAAGATATTTTAAAAGGAGTTAACCTAGAGGTAAAAGCAGGTGAAATTCACGCAATTATGGGGCCTAATGGTTCTGGAAAAAGTACGCTTTCTTCTGTAATTGCAGGGAATGAAAATTTTGAAGTTACTGAAGGCTCCATTTCATTTGAAGGTGAAGATATACTCGAACTTGACCCTGAAGAAAGAGCTCATAAAGGAGTATTTCTATCCTTTCAATATCCAGTAGAAATTCCAGGTGTTTCTGTTACCAATTTCATAAAAACGGCGATTAACGAAAACCGGAAAGCAAAAGGAATGGACGATATGCCAGCTTCTGAAATGCTTAAAATGATAAAAGCAAAAGCAGATTTATTAGAAATTGACCGAAAATTTTTATCAAGATCTTTAAACGAAGGATTTTCTGGAGGAGAGAAAAAACGAAACGAAATATTTCAATTGGCAATGTTAGAACCAAAATTGGCAATACTTGACGAAACCGATTCGGGCTTAGATATTGATGCTTTAAAAATTGTTGCAAATGGTGTAAACAAACTAAAAAATAAGAACAATGCTGTTATTTTAATTACGCATTATCAAAGGCTTTTAGATTATATAATTCCTGATTTTGTACACGTTTTAATCGACGGAAAAATTGTGAAATCTGGCACCAAAGAATTAGCTTACGAGTTGGAGGAAAAGGGCTATGATTGGATAAAGGAGGAGTTGGTTTAATTAATTATGAATTCTGAATTAAAAATTCTGAATTAAAAATATGAGTTTAAAAGATAAATTAGTATCATCATTTCTAGCTTTCGAAGATCATTTGGAAGAGGACTCTTACGTTCATGAAATAAGAAATAAAGCCATTGCTACTTTTGAAGAAAAAGGTTTTCCTACAAAAAAAGAAGAAGCTTGGAAATACACTTCATTAAAACCAATCTTAAATAAAGACTATAGTATTTTTCCTAAAAGTGAAAAAACAGTTGAATTTAAAGAAGTACGTCAGTATTTTTTATATGATGTCGACACTTATAAAATCGTTTTTATCGATGGAGTTTACAGTTCATTCTTATCTGAAACCACTCACGACGGATTAGATGTTTGCTTACTTTCAGCAGCAATTTCAAAACCAAAATACAAAGCTGTTATTGAAAATTATTTCAACAAAATTGCTTCAGAGGATAGCATTACTTCCTTAAACACTGCATTTGCAAAAGAGGGAGCTTATATCAATATTCCGAACAATAAAGAAGTTGATAAACCTATTGAAATCATTAATTTTTCAACCGGAAATGAAGCTGCAATAATGATGCAACCCCGTAATTTAATTGTCGTGGGAGAGAATGCGCACGTTCAAATTATTGAACGTCACCAAAGTCTATCAAGCAATGCCGTTTTCACTAATTCGGTTACTGAAATATTTGCTGAAAAAAGAGCATTTGTAGATTATTATAAAATCCAAAACGATCGTGAAAACGCTTCTTTAATTGACAATACTTCGATCAATCAAGAAAGTGACAGTAATTGTAATGTTCATACTTTTTGTTTGGGTGGAAAATTAACTCGTAACAATTTAAATTTCTATCAAAATGGAGAACATTGTGATTCTACTTTAAAAGGAGTGACAATTTTAAATGAAAAGCAACACGTAGATCACAATACATTGGTGCAACATATTTCGCCAAATTGCGAGAGCCATCAAGATTATAAAGGTCTTTATGCAGATTCTTCAACAGGTGTTTTTAACGGAAAAGTAGTAGTAGAAAAAGAAGCACAAAAAATTAATGCCTATCAGCAAAACAATAATATTTTAATTGACGATAATGCAACTGTAAACGCAAAACCACAATTAGAAATTTTTGCAGACGATGTAAAATGTTCTCACGGTTGTACCATTGGT
>JAJRQR010000024.1 GCA_024280145.1 Bacteroidota bacterium | reverse complement strand
CGTCATATAGCTTTAATGCCATACGTAGCAGATTTATTAAAATAAAAACTAGATAGATATGGAACTTATATTAAAAAACGACGTAGAAAATCTAGGATTTACAGATGATATTGTAACTGTAAAAAATGGATACGGAAGAAATTTTTTGCTTCCTCAAGGTTTAGCAGTTTTAGCAACACCTTCTACCAGAAAAGTATTAGCTGAAACTTTAAAGCAACGCGCTTTTAAAGAAAAGAAAATAATTGATAGTGCTCAAGCTGAAGCAAATAAATTGAATGGTTTAGAGATTAAAATTACTTCAAAAACAGGAGAAGGAGACAAATTATTTGGATCTGTTTCTAATGCTAATTTAGCAGAAGCTCTTGAAAAAGAAGATGTTTCAATTGATAAGAAATTTATTTCTATTGCTGGTGGTTTAATCAAACGTACTGGACAATACGATGCGAAAATTCGTTTCCACAGAGATGTGATTTCAAGTTTTTCATTTGAAGTTGTAGCCGAAAAGAAGAAATAACAACTATTGTTAATAACTAACAATACTATGTTAGCATAATAAACCATTCGAATTACTCGAATGGTTTTTTTTATTTTTATTTTTACCAAAACTTTAACAAATAATCTAAGTTATGATGAAACTTTACAAAAAACTTTTATTTACTTCCCTATTTTTGTTAGGTGTTGCGAGTGCTATGGCACAAGTAACTACTTCTAATATTAAAGGGGTTGTAGTTGATGCTAGTGCACAACCGTTTTCTGGAGCAAATATTGTTGCAGTTCACACACCTTCAGGTACAAAATCTGGAGCAAGTACCAATTTCGATGGGAGATTTAATATCCTTAATATGAGAGTTGGAGGTCCCTATACTGTTACAGTTAGTTATGTAGGTTATAAATCTCAAGAGTTTACAGATATTTACCTTGAGTTAGGAAAAACATTTAATTTAAATGTTACTTTATCTGAAGACAGTCAACAATTAGATGCAGTAGTAATTACCGGAACTAGTGGTACTAGTACATTTGGTAGTGACCGTACTGGTGCCGAGACAAATGTAGGTAGAAGAGAATTAACTCGTTTACCAACAATCTCAAGATCTGCATCCGATTTTACACGTTTAGAACCTTCAGCAAGTAATGGTTCTTTTGGTGGTCGTAATGATCAGTTTAATAATTTTTCTTTAGATGGGGCCATCTTTAGTAATCCATTTGGATTAGATGCTGCAACACCTGGAGGACAAACAGATGCACAACCAATTTCATTAGATGCGATTGAACAAATTCAAGTTTCAACAGCACCTTATGACGTACGTCAGTCTGGTTTTACAGGAGCTTCAGTTAATGCGGTTACTAAAAGTGGTACCAATACATTACACGGAACGGTTTACGGATTTTTTAGAAATGAAGATCTTACGGGTAGTAAAATTAAAGGAGATGATATTTTTGTGCCGGACTTAAAACAAATTCAATTTGGAGCAAGTGTTGGTGGTGCTATTGTAAAAAACAAACTATTCTTTTTTGCAAACTTTGAAAAAGATGACAGAGAGGATTTAGGCCAAACTTGGTTACCAAATAGAGGAACAGGGCTTATTAATGAGTCTAGAGTTTTAGAATCTGACCTTATTCAAGTAAAAGATGCCTTATTAGCGGTGGGGTACAATCCAGGTGCTTATGAAGGATTTACGCATAAAACAGAATCTACTAAAGGAATCTTTAAATTAGATTGGAATATTAATGACAACAATCGTTTGGCATTAATCTATAACTTTTTAGATGCTTCTAAAGACAAGCCTGCCCATCCAACGGCATTAGGTTTTAGAGGACCAAGTGCTACTACACTTCAGTTTGAAAATTCAGGGTATCAAATTAATAACAAGCTGCAATCGTTTCAAGCAGAGTTAAACTCTAACTTACCTGGTGATGCTTCTAATAAATTACAATTTGGGTATACAAGTTTTGATGATTTCAGAAACCCAAAATCTTCTCCAGCTCCTTCAATAACAATTACTAAAGGAGGATCAAACTATATTATTGCAGGTCACGAACCATTTTCAATAAATAATAAACTGAAACAAAAAGTACTTCAATTTTCAGATAACCTAACTTTTGTAAAAGGAAGTCATACTATAACTTTTGGTGTTTCTTTTGAGAAATTTGAGTTTGATAATTCATTCAATTTAGGAGTTTATGGAGCACAAGGGGTTTTCTTCCCAACAAGTACTATGGAAGATTTTGCAGATTATGCTGCTTCTGGTGCTTTACAAGCAGCTTTTGATGCTGCAATTGCTGCGGATGCTGCTATAAATTCTAGTGATAGTTGGGCTTTAGCGGAAACTAATGTAGGTCAAATGGCTTTTTATGGTCAAGATGAATGGAATGTAACGAACAACTTTAAAGTTACTTACGGAATTCGTTTGGACAAACCATTGTATTTTGATACTTCAATGAAAGCACAAAATGTAGTAGATAATGCTTGTTGTAATGTGCCAAATATTCCTTATGTGAATCCTAATACAGGTGAAACGGTATTTATTGATAATACTGAAATGCCTACAAACGAAATATTATTTTCACCTAGATTAGGTTTTAACTACAATCATAAAGGCGAAAGTAAATTGCAAATTCGTGGTGGAACAGGAATCTTTACAGGTCGTTTACCATTTGTATGGATTGGAAACCAAGTTTCAAGTCCAGAAGTATTCTTTTTACAAGCTGTAGATCCTGATTTTAAATTCCCTCAAGTTTGGAGAACAAATATTGGTGGAGATTATAAATTTGATGGTGGTTTAATATTAACTGCAGATCTAGCTTATACGAAAGATTTAAACGCTGCTCACGTTCAAAACTGGGGACTTTTACCTCCTTCAGGAACTTTAAATGGTGTTGATAATCGTCCTATTTATACCTCAGATGATGTAATTAACAACGCGTATGTAATGACAAATTCTGATAAAGGTAGTACTTGGAATGCAACCTTAAAAGGTCAAAAAACTTTTGGAGATGGATTTTACACCATGTTAGCGTATAATTATTTAAACTCTCAAGATGTTAACTCAATTGAAGCTGAAATTACAGGAGATGCATTTGCATTTAATGCTGCTTTAGGGAATGTAAATGACGATGTGTTAGCAAATTCAAAATACGGAGATCAACATAGAATAATTGGTGTTGCGAGTAAAAAATGGAAATATGGAAATGGCAAATGGGCAACTACGGTTTCAACTTTCTTTGAATATGCAAAAGGAGGACGTTTTAATTACACATATGGTGGTGACATCAACGGTGATGGTTCAAGCTTAAACGATTTAATTTATATACCAACTTCTTCAGAAATTGGAGAAATGCAATTTGTTGAAGCAGGACAAGGAGAAGCTTTAAACGCATATATTGCTCAAGATGATTATTTAAGTGATCGTAGAGGTGAGTATGCAGAACGTTATGGTGCTATCGCTCCTTGGAGAGGTCGTTGGGATTTTAAATTATTACAAGATTTTAATTTTAAAGTTTCAGAAAATAGAACCAATACCTTACAATTTAGTGTTGATATGTTAAATGTAGGGAACTTAATTAGTTCAGATTGGGGATTAATCCAACAACCAAATAATATTCAACCAATTGGTGTTACTGTGGATCCAACAACAAACGAACCAACCTATTCTTTTAATCCAGATTTAAAAGAAACATTTGGTTACGATGTTAGTTTAGCTTCAAGATGGCAAATTCAATTCGGTTTACGTTACATATTCTAAAATATAACCAATTAATTGTTTAATTTTGCGCCCCTAATGTAGGGGCGTTTTTTATGATGAAATATAGCAGACTTACCAAGGAGCAATTTGAAGAACTACACCAAGAGTTCATCAATTTTTTAGCAACGCAGTCAATTACTGCAAAAGAATGGAAGACTTTAAAAGAAATCCATCCAGAAGCCGCAGAAGAAGAAATGGATATTTTTAGTGACCTTATTTGGGAAGGCGCATTGAATAATGCAACGTTTCTAGAAAACATTTCACCACAACAACTTTTTCTTTTTAAAGTGGAAGGAAATCAAATGAAACTAATTGTGGTAAAATCGAAAAATGAAACTATCGATATTACTACAGCGGAAGGCTACCAATGGTTACAGAAAAATTTTGCTTCAGATGAAGTAGAATTTTTCACATCAACTAAACTGTTTTCAAAAGAAAGAAATAAGGATATCTTTTCAATAATCCAGCAAGGAGCAATCATTACTAAAGGTGCTTTGTATGAATTTTTTAATGAGATTGTGAATTAGCGTTTATAAGATATAAAATTTAAAGTTCTTCATCAATACTTTTATAAATCAAAATTTTCTAATAAATAAATTCTATTATCAGGAAAGCCTTCTTCTCGCTTATTTTGTTGAAGGACAAATTTATTTTTTAATAAAAGCTTTATAGAACTTTCGTTTTTGTATTGTGTAAATGCTTCAATTTTATGAAGTTTTAAAATTTCAAATCCGAATAAAACTACTTGTTTAATAGCTTCATTCATAATGCCTTTATTTTGGAATTCTGGCATTAAATCATAACCAATTTCAGCATAGGTCTTGTCTTTAGATAAATTCCATAAACAGATTGTTCCAATTAGTTGTGGGTTACTTTTTAAAATAATTCCCCAATAATAAATAGTTTTCTGAGATATATCATTGTTTCGATCTTCAATAAATTGTTTCGCCAGTTCCAATGAACTCATTGGTTTTCGCTTTATATATTTATTTACATCTTCGTCAGATCGTAAGAAGAGTATTTGTGGAGCGTCTTCAAGTATTAATTTTCTGAGTGCTAATCTTTCTGTAGTTAATTCTGTGTAATTAGTATTATTCATACCGCAAACTCTCAATAGGATCTAATTTTGACGCTTTCATAGCAGGATAAAAACCAGCGATTAATGCTACAAAAAAAGTAATGATAGTTGCCCAAAACATCGGCCACCAAGGTAATGAGAATGCAGAGTCGAAAAAGGATGAAAAGGCAAATCCGGTGAGGATCCCTAAGATGATTCCGAGGATGCTTCCCATTTGACCAATCACAATCGTTTCAATAAAAAACTGTGTTGAAATCGTAGAGTTTTTTGCTCCCAATGCTTTCCGAACGCCAATTTCACGAGTACGTTCTGTTACCGAAACCAACATAATATTCATCAACGCAATCGAAGATCCTAAAATGGTAATGATACTAATAATCCAAGCCGCAACTTCTAAATATCCTGTGATTGCTGCTACCCGATTAATAAGGTCATCGCTGCGTTCCATTCCGAAGTCATTTTTTTCAATAGGTGTTAGTCCACGAATATTTCTAAATGTAATAATTGCTTCATCTTGCGCAGCGTCCATAAGTTCTTTATCCTTCACCATAATGCTAATGGTGTAATTGATATTAGGCTGAGTAAAAATGCTTCGAGCCACTTGTATTGGGATTAAAACTCGTAAATCTTGGTTGTTTCCAAAGGAAGATCCTTTACTTTCTAAAACGCCAACAATTTTGAATTTTACACCACGAATACTAATGGTTTTGTTAATAGGATTGTCGTTTACAAACAAACTTTTTAGAAAATCAGAGCCAATAATACAGACTTTGTTGTTGTTCTGAACATCGAAAATGGTGAAGTTTCTTCCGTTTTCGACTTCAGTTCCGGTATTGTCTAAATAAAATTCATTGATTCCATACACCTTTACTTCAGGATCTGTTTTTTCGCTTTCAAATTTTATTTCAGCGGCACGAGTTCCTAAAAATGAAAGGGAAGTTTGTGTGGTAGGAAATTCATATAAATCAATAAATTCACGAATGTTTTGATAGCTGATTATGGGGTTTACTTTTTCTCGTATTCCGCCGTGTCGTTGTATTTGGAAGTCATAACGTTGAATATTAAAGGTGTTGGACCCCATGGAAGCAAAACTTCCAGAAATAGAGTTTTCCATCGCCTTTACAGCACTTAAAATCCCTACTAAAGACCAAATTCCGATACCAATAATCACCACCGTTAAAATGGTTCTAAGTAACTGAGTTTTAATAGAATTTAATGCAATTCCTACATTTACACGGAAAAGAGAAAACATAAATTTAAAAGTTGAATTATTCGTTAGACTGATAAAGGAGCATAAAGTTACCATTATTTTAAAATAACTTTACCTTTTAAATTAGAAATTAGGATATTTGCATTTAAGAAGTTGAAATTGAACTCGAAGTTGAACTACTGAGTACTGACGACTGAATACTGATATACTGAAAACAAAATAATGGCACAAAAACCATCCATACCAAAAGGAACCAGAGATTTTTCTCCTCAAGAAGTTGTAAAACGAAACTATATAATGAATGTTATAAAGGACTGTTTTACCAATTATGGCTATCAGCCTATTGAAACTCCTTCTTTTGAAAAAAGCGAAACCTTAATGGGAAAGTATGGGGAAGAAGGGGATCGTTTAATTTTTAAAATATTGAATAGTGGTGACTTTTTAAATAAGGTAGATGAAGCTCTTTATTCAGATAAAAATAGTTTAAAAATAACGCCTAAGATTTCTGAAAAAGCATTGCGTTACGATCTTACTGTGCCTTTTGCAAGATATGTGGTGCAACACCAAAACGAAATTACCTTTCCTTTTAAACGCTATCAAATTCAACCAGTTTGGAGAGCCGATCGTCCGCAAAAAGGAAGATTTAGGGAATTTTTTCAATGTGATGCCGATGTGGTGGGTTCAACTTCGCTATGGCAAGAAGTGGAATTGGTTCAGTTGTATGATGATGTTTTTGATAAGTTAAATTTAAAAGGAGTTACTATAAAACTAAACAATCGTAAGATTTTAAGCGGAATTGCAGAAGTAATTGGTGCCGAAGATAAGTTGATAGATTTTACCGTTGCCTTAGACAAACTTGATAAAATAGGAGAGGACGGAGTTAAAACTGAAATGCTAGCAAAAGGGATTACTGAAAATGCCTTAGAAAAATTACAACCTTTATTTAGTTTGAAAGGAACGGCTTCCGAAAAGCTTTCAGAATTAAAACAAATGTTAGTTTCTTCTGAAAGAGGTTTAAAGGGAATTGAAGAATTGGAATTTATCGTAAAAAATATAGAAGCTTTAAGCTTAAAATCTTCCAATTTAGAAATTGATGTTACACTCGCACGAGGACTTAATTATTATACAGGAGCTATTTTTGAGATAAGTCCACCAGAAGGAGTGAAGATGGGTAGTATTGGTGGCGGTGGCCGTTATGATGATTTAACGGGTATCTTCGGTTTAAAGAATATTAGTGGAGTTGGAATTTCTTATGGTTTGGATCGTATTTATTTGGTGATTGAAGAACTAGGATTGTTTCCTGAAACAGTTTCAGCAAATACCAAAGTATTGTTTATTAATTTCGGAGAAAAAGAATCTTTATATGCGATGCAAGCGATTGCAAAATTAAGAGCTTCTGGTATTGCAAGTGAGCTATATCCCGACAATGCAAAAATGAAAAAGCAAATGGGTTATGCCGATAAACGAGGAATCAACTTTGTGGTATTGGCAGGAGATAATGAAATGGAAAACCAAACATATACTTTAAAAAATATGCTAAATGGTAAACAAGAAACGGTTTCGATTGAAGCATTAATAAATAAATTATGAAAAACCTACAATTTTTTATTTTAACGTTATTAGCTATTATTTCCTGTAAAAATGAAGTAAAAACAAGTCCTTCTGAAAAAGAAGAAACACACGATAAACATTGGAGTTACCAAGGAGAAACCTCGCCAGAACATTGGGAGGAATTTTTAAAAGATTCGGATTGTGATGGTCTTAGTCAGTCGCCAATAAACATCATAGAATCTGATGTTGTTAAGGATAGTATAGAAAATAAGCTTCAGTTTATTTATACCCCTAAAACAAAGATAAAGTCGGTTAGTAATAACGGGCATTCCATTCAGTTTGATTATGAAAAAGGCGATGCTATTTCATACAAAGGAGAAACGTATAATTTGCTTCAGCTGCATTTTCATGAACCTTCATAACACACTATAAATGGTATTCGATATCCGATAGAAATTCATTTAGTTCATAAAAGTGAATCGAATGGATTAACGGTAATTAGTATTCTTGGAATGGAAGGAGAGGAAAGTCAGTTGTTTGAATTTTTTGAGAGCTTTCTTCCTATTAAAAATGGAGAAACCAAAGAGATTCATCAATAGTTGAAGTTAAAATCGTTGTTTCCTTTAGAAAAAAATTACTATACTTATTCAGGTTCATTAACAACGCCACCTTGTTCAGAAAATGTAAACTGGATTGTTTTTAAAGAGCCGATTATTCTTTCTGTTGAAGAGGTTTTAAAATTGAAAGAAAATATGCCAGCAAATAATTATCGTGATGAACAACCTTTAAATGATAGAGTTGTTTTAAGTAATAAACTGCTTCAATAATTACCTGTTTTATGGAGAATAAATTTTTCTGTTAAGCAGAATTTATTCTTTAATAATTCTTCTAACTGGTGCAGGAGCTTCAATGCCAGCTTCTTTTAAAGCTTTAAAAATTTCTAATGAAATATCGCTATTGGTTTTCAAATTGTCTGAAAAGGTAGTCCAATAAAGTAAGTTAAAATTTAAATTTCCATCTATATCATAGCCATAAAAATACGTTGTAGGCACGGGGTCTTTAAAAACTAAAGGATGGTTGTTTGCTACTTTGTTAAAGAGTTCAATTACTTTTAATGGATCTGCATTGGGTGCAGTTTTCATAATAATTTTACTTCTTCTATCTCTATTGGCAAGGGTATAATTATTTACTTTTTTTGAGATTAAATCACCATTTGGGATGATTGATTCATATCCAGAATACGATTTAATAGTACTAGAGCGCACGCCTATATTTGTTACCACACCGAATTCTTGATCAACTTCTATGGTATCACCTAAATTTATAGGTCTTTCAAAAGCGAGAATAAGTCCAGAGATAAAATTCAATACTACATTTTGCAATCCAAAACCAATACCGACACCTAGCGCACCTAAAATAAATTCAAGTTTACTTAAGTCGATTCCTGCTGCTGATAAAGCAACATAAAAGCCAATAGCAACTAAAATTATTCTTAATATTAGCGAAATTGCAGAAGCTAGTCCACGAGGTAAAACTTTAACCATCCAATCATCTTGAAGGATGGTAGCTATTAATTTTGCTAAAAGAATAGTTACTACAAAAATGCTGATAAAAGCGAGTATTCCACCAAAAGAAATAACGGTTTCACCAATTTCCCATTTGATAGCCATTATATTATTAATCCAAGTACTAAATAAATTGGATAAGTCAAAAACCTGAATAGTAATTATAATCCAAACAAAAAATCCAATCCATACTAAAATCGGCTGAATCCTTTTATGAGTAGCATTCACCATAGTAGTTAATGCTTCAATATTAGTAGTTTTGTTTAGTTTAAATAGTATAACAGTTAGGCTTGCAATTACTTTTACAGTAAGATTTACAATAATTCCTAATAGCGTTGAAATGAGTACAGCAAATACCAATAAATTAGATAAGGCGGTCATTCCTATCACATTTGCTGTAATAGAAATAACTAAAAACACCATGTAAATTGGTGTAACTATTTTGAATAATTTATAAAGAGGCTTAAACTGATCTGGTGATTTCCTTATTACTTTACTTCCATCTAGAAATGCGATAATAAGAATTGCAGCGTTCATAATAGTAATCCATCTCTGAGTATAAACATCTGAAACAACATATACTTGCGTTGTATGTATTAGATAAACGAGAAATAATAAAGAAAGAAAAACATTAAATCGTTTGTTAGTTAATTTAGGTAGTAAAAAGAAGGTGCCTGCTAAAACAAAGTAAATATGAATCTCAGTAAAAACTGGTATCAATGCTTCATAAAAAAAGGAAGAAATTAAAACTCCCGCCACTAAAGAAGATGCAATAGGATTGGATAATATTATTTTAGACTGAATTTCAATTGGATTTGTGAGTACATTTATGTTATCCTTCCAATTTTTATTTACACGAATCATTAAAATAAATAAGAAAAGAATAAAGAATATTTGAAGAGTAAATGGTAATTTATTTAAGATTATAAATTCTTTTAGTTGCTCCTTGTTTTCTTTTAAAGTAATTATTGTTAAATCCCTAACACTTTGGTTTTTTGCTGTTTTTTCCGAAGCTAAATCAGTTGAATCATTTTTTTTTGAAGCCCAAATAACAGGACTGTCAAAAACAAAATAATCTCTTTGTAGTTGTAATTCGGTGAGTTCTATTTCCGATAATACTTCATCAATAGTTAAGGCAACTTCTGTAATTCCGTTTTGAATTATAAAAACACTGTCAAGTCTTGTATGAACGGTTTCTAATACATTTTGTAATGTTCCTAATACTTGATCAAGACCTTCATATAAGCCATCAGAATTACTGTTACTTTCAAGTTCTTCCTTGGTTTTTTTCCACTTAAGGACTTCATTAACTATTTCATCATTTATTTCGCTAACATCATCAGTACGAGTTTTAAGTATATCTTGATAGTCTTTTAAACGAGTTTGGTAATTAAGCCAAGAAACTTTTTCAACTTTTAATTCTCTTCTATTAATCTCCTTTATTTTTGCATAAAGTGTATCTTTTTTATTATTAATTTCTTGAGAGGTGATAACTAACAGTGAATCTATTTCAGAAATATTTGTACTGGGTTTTAGTATTTCTTTTAATTTAATAATTCGCTGACCCAATCTTTCGGTTTCTCCAGGGATATCATTTATTTTAATAATAATAGCTTCAACTTGAGTAGTATCTTTAATTTGAGGATTACTTTCTTGAGAAAATACTAAATAAGGTAAAAAGAAAAATAAGGCTAGAAATAAGTATTTTAGCTTAATTAATGTTCTAAAAATAACCATTCGGAATTGTTTTTATTGAACGAACAAGATACTTATTTTTTAATTTAATATATTAACTTTGCTTTTATTACTTATACCACCAGATTATGCGATTGTTTCTTAAAGATCCCTTCAAAATAATATTAATTGTACTCTCTTTTTTGTTGCCTTCTTTTGCTTTCTCTCAACAAGAAAAACCAAAAGTAGCCTTAGTATTAAGTGGTGGTGGAGCAAAAGGTTTGGCACATATTGCTGTATTACAAACGCTAGATTCTTTAGGGATTGTCCCCGATTTAATTATAGGAACCAGTATGGGTAGCATCGTTGGTGGTTTGTATGCAATGGGTTATTCGGGTGATGAAATTGCAAAAATTGCCAGTGATGCAGATTGGGATGATTTATTAGGAGGCGATGTAAAATTAAATAATGTAAGTGTTGAAGAGAAAAGTGAATTTAAAAGATATCTAATCGAACTTGATGTTATTAAATGGAAACCAAAAGTAAATTCATCTTTATTAAGAGATCAGAATTTGAGAGAGTTTGTATCTCAAGTTACCTTTCCAGTTTATGGTATTACAGATTTTGATAAGCTCCCAATTCCTTTTAGAGCTATGACAACAGACATTGTTAATGGAAAGGAAGTGTTGATTGGAAGCGGATTTTTAGCGGTTGCAATGCGTGCAAGTATGTCTATTCCTAGTGTTTTTGAACCCGTTGAATATGAAAATACTTTGTTAGTAGATGGGGGGATTTTAAATAATTTTCCGGTTGATATTGCTGTTGAAATGGGGGCAGATATTATTATAGGAAGTAATGTTGGTAATGGGATGTTATCTAAAGATGAATTAGATGGTTTTTCAGACATTCTTTTTCAAACCAGTATGATGGCAAGTAATTTAAAGAACGATGAAAATGTAAAACTTTGCCATATTTTAGTAGATCACGCACCACATTTAACTTATTCGACAGGAGATTTTAATAAGAGTAATGAAATTTACGAGGAAGGAAAAATAGCTACAAGTTTAAATATTGATGCCTTTGTTGAATTAGCAAACACGTTAAAACCGTATCGACAAAAAGAACATAAAGTTCCTTATAGAAAAGATGAAGTAATTTTAGATACTATTATTTATAAAGGAATTAGTGAGGCAAATTTAGAATTAGTAAAAGCCAGAACTAAAATCGAGCCACAAAAAGCCTATACATCACAAGATTTAATAGATGGTGTAAACAGAGCATTAGGAACTAGAATGTTCTCTAAAATAGATTTTGAACCAATTAAAGATGGTGAAGGAATAGGAATGCAATTAACAGGAAAAGAACATTCAAAAAATCAATTTAAGGGTGCAATGCATTTCGATACCAACCGTGGTGTAGGGTTAATATTAAATTATACAGGACGAAATATTTTAGGAAGCTCATCCAGAGTAGTGTTTGATATAGATATTGCAGAGCAACCAAAATTGCGTTTGCAGTATCAGAAAAATTTCACTAAAAACAAGAACTGGTGGTTTAGAACCGAAGCTTTTGGAGTGCTTTTAGATCAAGGAATATTTTTTGAAGGAACCAGTATAGATGATATAAAATACAATTACTTTCAGTTTGATAATGAGATAAATAGAAACTTTAATTCCTTAAGTAGTTTTATAGGAATAGGTATAGATTATGAATATACTAAACTGAAACCTAAAGTAGATCCAGACATTGTTGATAATATATTTGGACTTGATGAATACTATTTTAATAACATAGAAATTAATTTGCATTATACTTACAACACCCTAAATAACGTATATTTTGCAACTAAAGGAACCATGTTTAGAGCTAATGTTAGTAGATCCATATTACATGAAATTTATTTTAAAACAACGGATGTTGATTTAGATGTTTTAAAAGGGCAAACAAATGCATTTACAAAATTGAACCTACAATTTGATAAACGCCTTCACTTTAATAAAAGAGTAACAGGAATTATTAATGCATCTGCTAATTTTATTTTTGAAGACGATTTAGATACTCAAGATATTTCTTTTCAAGAATTTGGTTACGCTGCCAGATATTTTTTAGGTGGAAATATAGATAATGCAAGAAATAATAGCTACGTTTTTTCAGGCTTAAAAGAAGATGAAATTAATGTAAGTCAGTTTATGAAACTTGATTTAGGGCTTCAATTTAAACTAATAAATAAAGTTTATATAGTACCTCACGCAAATATTGCATCTGTAGGTTTTTTAGGATTTAACGATTATATTGAAGATGCTTTTACTCCAAAGGGTGATTGGACAGAACAATTTGATACGAGTGCTATTTTTGCTGCTGGTCTTACAGTTTCATACCATTCAATTTTAGGTCCAGTAAATTTTGATTTATCCTATGTAAATGATATTGATAAATTAAGATTGTTTTTTAGTGTAGGACTGCTGTTTAATGAATCAAAATAATGGGAAATAATTCTGAAATAGATTACAATCCAAACTTATGGTTTTATCACAACGGCTGTAAAGGGAAACATCATTTATTAGATAATTCACACGTTTTTTTGGAAGAATACTAGCTTGGTACCCAGAAAATGACCGAAGTATTTTTGTTTCAAAATATGAAATGAGTGAAATGTCTGAAGCATCTAAATACTGGTTGGAAGGATTTTTAATAGGAAACCAACCTAGCCCACCTACCGATGAAGACGGAATGCCAGATTTTGAAAGTAAAGCCTACGACCTATGGCAAGATGAAATGGAGCTTTTTACTGAAACAGGGTTTTGGACTTATGAGGATCGTTTTTGTGATCAATGTGATTTAGAATTATTAAAATCCAACCCAACTGAAACCTGTGTAAGTTGTTTTAATAAATAAAACAATGAAAGAACTCGATTACGATTACATCATTATAGGAAGTGGTTTTGGTGGTTCTGTAAGTGCTTTACGGCTTTCCGAAAAGGGATATAAAGTTTTAGTAATCGAAAAAGGTAAATGGTATAAGGATACAGACTTTCCAAAAACAAATTACAACCTTCCCAAATGGTTATGGATTCCTTTTTTACGATTCTTCGGGATTATGAAAATGACCATTTTTAAGCATTTGGCAGTATTATCGGGTGTTGGTGTAGGAGGAGGCTCTTTGGTGTATGCAAATACGCTTCCAATTCCCAAATCAAATTTTTATAAAACCGGAAGCTGGAGTACACTCAACGATTGGGAAACCGAATTAATACCACATTACCAAACTGCCTTAAAAATGCTTGGAGCAGCTAAAAACCCAACACTTTTTAATGGTGATTTTGAATTGCAACAACTAGCAAAAGACTTAGGAAAAGAAAAAGATTTTAAACATACCAACGTAGCTGTTTATTTTGGTGAAAAAGGAATTAAAGTAGAAGATCCTTACTTTAATGGAAAAGGTCCGGATAGAACAGGTTGTGTGTTTTGTGGTGCATGTATGACGGGATGCCGTTACAATGCTAAAAACACCTTGGATAAAAACTATCTTTTTTTAGCTCAGCAACAAGGGGCTAAAATACTTGCAGAGAATGAAGTGTTTGACATAAAATCGTTAAATAAAAATGGAAAAGATGGTTACGAAATATTCTTAAAATCCAGCACTAAATTCTTTAAAAAGAAACAGAAAATTACTGCAAAAGGAGTGGTTTTTTCAGGAGGAGTATTGGGAACTGTAAAACTACTTTTAAAAATAAAGAAAAAATCTTTACCAAATATTTCAGATAAATTAGGGGAAGATATTCGCTCCAACAACGAAACCTTGGTAAGTGTTTCAAAATTGGATAAAAGCAAAGATGTTTCAAAAGGGATTGCCATTGGAAGTATGCTTCATACTGATGAAAATAGTCACGTAGAAATTGTACGTTATTCTGAAGGTTCTAATATTTGGAAATTCCTTCATTTACCCTATACTAATGGAAGTAATACTATTATTAGATTATTGAAAATGATGTTGGCTTTTCTAAAGTCTCCTTTGGATTATTTTAAAATATACTTTTCGAATAGCTGGTCTAAAAGCACGGTGGTTTTACTTTTTATGCAAACGATAGATAGCACTTTGAAAATGAAATTAAATGGCTTTGGATGGATGAATACTAAAGTTGGGAAAGGTGAGAAGCCAAGTCCGTTTATTCCTGAATCTATCAAGATTACTAAGAAATATTGTGAGATTACCAAAGGTAAAGAAACATCTTTTGCATTGGAAACCTTGGCAGGAATTCCATCAACAGCACATATTTTAGGAGGTGCTGTAATGGGAAAAACTGCTTCAGAAGGAGTGATCGATAAAAACAACAAAGTATTTGGTTATGATAATATGTATGTGATTGATGGTGCAATGATTTCTGCAAATCCTGGCGTAAATCCCTCATTAACAATTACTGCAATTGCCGAAAGAGCAATGAGTCAAATTTCTTCAAAAGAATTAAAATAGCTGAACTACTTTTTTAAATGAAATTTCTTCAAAGTTAGAAATCACGTTATCTGCTTTGGAATAGTCTTGGTTTTTAGAATTTGGACTTTTAAAACCAATACAATAAATTCCTGCATTAAGGGCTGCTTTTATTCCGTTGGTAGAATCCTCAATAACAAAACATTCTTGCCTTGAAAATCCAGATGCTTTTGCAGCGTTTATAAAAATTTCAGGATGAGGTTTAGAAGCTTTTAAATCGGCTCCACTTAGTTTAGCAATAAAATATTTATCTAGATTAAAACGTGTAAATACATTGTTAATCGTAGTCATAGAAGCAGAAGACGCTAAAACTAAAGTTAGTCCGTTTCGATGATACTCTTTTATTAAATCTAAAACACCACCAATTAATGTTAGACTTGGATCGTTAAAAAACAGTTCTTTAAAAAATTTTCTTTTTAAATTTACTAAAGTTTTTGGTGTTTCAGAAAGATTGAAGATTTCACAAAGTTGTTTGCAAATTGGTAAGGAGGCTTGTCCTGTAAACGATTCATATAGTTCATCGGAAACCTGAATGTTAATAGCTTCAAACATTTTATAATACGCTTTACAATGAAGCGGTTCGGTATCTACAATAACCCCGTCCATATCAAATAAAACAGCTTTAAGCATATTGTTAATTAATTGAATTTTGAAGAGAATTATTAGTCATTATTGGGTTTATTTTTGTTTGCATTTGCAATTATTTCTTTCAATTTTTCCTTTCTGGTTAATTGTTCTTTTTTCAACTTATTCTTTTTCTTATTAATAAGTTTGGTGTGTTTGGCTTTGTTTCGTGTGTTTTTCTCCTTTCCTGTTTTAGCCATTATTTCTAAGTTAAAGCGCAAATATACTTGTAAATATTCTTTAAAGTTAAATAGCTATTGAATTTAATTTTCACTAAATTTAATCTAGCTATTTTACAGTTAATTCATTAAATAATAAGCCTTTACAAAATGTCCAAAAGATCTACAAAAAGAGGAGTTTTATTACCACCAGCTGTTGGGTATTCTTTTAAAATTGTAGTGGATTTGGTAAAGAAAAATAAAATCCAATATCGTTATTATCCCAAACTGTTAGCAATTGTTTTTGTTAATTTAGTCAACCTGCCTTTTAGATTTTATGAACGAAAACTTATCAATCCAAGATTTAAAAATAAAACAATAGATAAAGCACCTATTTTTATTATAGGTCACTGGAGAAGCGGAACCACTCATCTTCATAATCTTCTTTGTCAGGATAAAAATATGGCTTATGTAACGACTTATCAAAGTGTTTTTCCAGACACTTTATTTAATAAATTGGGACGCTTTTTATTTTTAGGATTTTCAAAATTATTGATTCCTGGGACTCGAAAAGGCGATAATGTAAAACTTGGCTCCTCACTTCCACAGGAAGAAGAGTTTGCCTTGGGAGATAAAGTGCCATTTAGCTTCTATTTTTTTGGATGTTCCCTAAAAATATGCTAAACTATTATCATCGTTTTATAAGATTTGAAAATATAGAAAAGAAGCAATTGAGTGAATGGAAACGGCATTATAAATTACTAATAAAGCAAGCCATTAAAAACACCAATGGAAATCGGTTTCTTTCTAAAAATCCTCCAAATACTGCAAGAATAAAAATTTTGTTAAAAATGTTTCCCAATGCAAAATTTATTCATATTCATAGAAATCCGATTGAAGTATTTTTATCTACTCAAAATTTTCATCATACAATGTTGCCTCCTTTACAGTTACAAGATATAGATTCAGATGAAATTAAATTAAATATTCAAGAAGTGTATAAAAAATTAATGAAGGATTATTTTAAGCAAAAAGAATTGATTCCTTCAAAAAACTTGATAGAAATTTCCTTTAACCAATTAGAATCTTAACCCATAGAAATATTAAAAGATATTTATTTTAAACTAAATCTCGAAGGTTATAAAATAGCAGAATCAGAATTTGTTAAGTATGTTTCGAATCTAAAAAGCTATCAAAAAAATAAATACCAAATAAGTAGGAAGCAGCTTGATATTCTATTAAAAGAATGGAGATTTTCTATCGAAAAATTAAATTATCAAGTACCTTCTAATATTGAAATTATAGATTAGTATGAAGAATAGAATATTCTTATTAATGCTCTTAATATTTCAAAGTTTCTTTTTGTTCTCACAAGAGGAATGGAAACTTTCAAAAGAAAAAGATGGAATAAAAGTATATTCTAAAAAGAAGGCAATCATAAATTCAAAGCTTTTAAAGGAACTGTAGTTGTGGATGCTTCAGTGCAAAATTTCATTACTACATTACAAAATATTGATATTTTTCCATATTGGGGACATAATATTGAAAGCGCCAAATTATTAAAGCGAGAAGGAGATACTTTACAAATTTATTATTCTGTTGCAGAAGTTTCTTTTCCGTATAAAAATCGGGATGGCATTTATTTAAACAGGTTTCATTGGAATTCAGAAACAAAAACACTTAAGGTTGACATCGAAATTTTAAGTAATTATTTAGAAATTAACAATAAATACACACGAGTAAAAGGCTATGGTTATTGGGGTGTGAAAGAATTGCTTTTAAATAAAATTGAAATAACATTTTATATGCAAATAGATCCCGGAGGTAATATTCCTTCATGGTTGGCAAATAATTTTATTGATAACTCACCCTATTTCACTTTATTAAACCTTCGGCAGCTTCTAGAGAATAGTAACACAAGCAAAGAGTTTTATTTTATCGATTAATCTTTTTTTAGTTTCAGATTTTCAACTAAAAATAAATCATCACTTAAATCTTGATCAAATTTAATGGATTTGAAAGTAATTTCTGTAGAGTGGTTTTTTAATATACTTTTCATCAAAACATTTTTAGCATACCAATATTTTCCTTGCTTATCATAAGCATAAGTTGCTAACTTAAAATATTTATTATTCTTATCAAAATATTCCATTTTTTTAGGAAAAAGATGAGTTTTGTCTAAAGTTAATATAATTTTACTGTATTTGTTTTTTTTGTTTTTTGGTGTTAATTCAAGCTTATAGTTTTCAGAATTACTATCAATAATTTTTGGAGTATATCTATCACTATAAGGTAGTCCGCTCATATCTTCCTGAGAAAAATCTGTTCCAGAAAAAGCTTGATTTTTACTAAGAAGCGAAATTCGCATCGGTTTATTAAATGCAGGCATATAAAGCCAAATTACATTATCTGGGAGTGTTAAGGTTGCAATGCCTGCTTGTTTTTCGGGTTTGGTATAACGGTATAGTTTTTTAAATCTTCCTTTTTGTTTTAAGGAAGCTTCTCGTATTTTTTCTTTTCCACTTTTATCAGTCATTACCATAATTACGGTTGCTTCTCTGTCCGTTGGAGCAGCAATTAAATCATCCATTTTTTGTAATAAATCTTCCGCATTTTGTGAATTCATCGTAGCAGAATTCCAAAATAATATAGTAGAAAATAGAATGATAAATTTGAAATTCATAAGATTTTATTTAAGCTGTTTTTTTTCTGTTTACTAAAATAAGAATGGCAGGTAATAAGGTCAATGCCCCCAAACAAGAGCTAAACATACTGATTGAAATTAACAATCCAAAATATTGTAAAGGAACCATATCTGAAAAAACCAAAACTAAGAACCCAGCTGATACAGAAATGACATTAATTATTATGGCTTTACCACTAATTAAAATGGAATCCTGAATTGCTTTTTGAAGATCCTTATTTTCTTTTATAGAATCATTGAAATGGGAAATGATATGAATGGAATAATCTATGCCAATTCCTAAGGCAACACTCGCTACCAAAACTGTTGCAATATTTAATGAAATACCTGTTAGTCCCATCACACCAAACAATATGATGATAGCTGTTATTATTGGAATGGAAGCATAAATACCACTTAACCAAGATCGTAAAATCATACCCACAAAAATAATCACAAATAAAATTGCAATCAAAATACTTCCTATCTGACTATTAATTAAACTTTGATCCATCGTAATATCTACAAAAGGCATTCCTGTTATTTGTATTTCACAATCTTTGGTGGAATTCTTTTCAATAAAATCATTCATATATTTTGCAAACTCCTTTTTAGATTCATTATCGGGGGATTTGAATTTTGAAATGATGATACCTTCCGTTAAATCTTCATTTACAAAACGACTCATTCCTTCATTTCCTTCTAATAAAAACCAAAGTTGTTCAATTTTTTCAATATCATCAGGAATTCTTCTATTGTTAGTTAAAGCAAAATTTAATTCAGAAATAAGTTTTGCAAAAGACATAGAAGTATTAATATCAGGGTTTTTTTCCATATATTCTGAAGCCTGAATCATTTTCTTTAACACTTCAGGACTTTGCATATTTCCTTTAAAAAGTACAAAAATCGGCTTGGTTCCACCAAATTTTTCAACCATAATGTTTTCAGCCAAACGGGTGGGATTATCTTTTTTAAAATATTCTTGAATGTCAACACTGCGATTGATAAAGAATATCCCAACCACACTAATGCTAATTAATACTAACCACAAGCCAACGATTGTTTTAGGATGTTTAAATAATAGCTTGTTTAATGGAATTAGAAATTTTTCAGATAAAAACGCCTTTTTGTTTTCTAAATCTTTTTTTCTGGTTTTAATCTTGAATACTTCAAAAATAGCAGGAACAAAAAAGAGAGCTAATAAACTTGCGAAAAGAGTTCCTAATGCTGTGAAAATTCCGAATTCTACAATCATTTCTAAATAGGCTCCAAAAATAAAAGAGACAAAACCGATAATGGTTGTAATTGCTGCTAAAGATACTGGAATAAGTATTTGAGAAAGTGCTGTGCTGGTAGCTTCAGAAGTATTTATTTGCCCAATTTGATTAATTCTGTTAATCACATGAATAGAATAAGCACTACCAATAGCCAGTAATATTATGGGAATATTATTAGAAATCATGGACATTTTAAAGCCCAAAATTGACATGATTCCCAAGGTCCAAATTATTGAAATAACAGCTGTTAATAAAGGAAGAATTACACCAACAACAGACCTGAAGCTTAAAAACAAAATAATTGCAATCACTAAAAAGGCGATGGGTAATAAATTGGTCAAATCCTTTCTCATTAAATTGGATATATAAGTAACCAACATTGGTGAACCAATATAATAGAGTTTTTCAGGAAATCGAAGTGCTTCTGTTTTATGAATCACCAAATCTGCAACTTTTTTTACATCGACCTTTTCTTCTAAAGTAAAAATAATTAAAGAGGAAGTATCATCATCAGATACAATGGAACCTCTATACATTTCATTTGAAAGAACATTATTTCTTAAACTCTGAAGCTCCTCAGGGCTTTCTGGTAATTCATATTCATCTACTAGTTTGCCAATTTCAATTCCATATTCTCCACCTTTAATATTAATGATATTTGTTAGGCTAGAAACCGAAGCGATTCCATCGATATTCGTGAGTGTATCTGTGATAACCTGAATGTGTTCAAGAACTTTGGTTTGGTAAATATTATCAGTTTCAAGAATAATAACTCCCATGTTATTACCGCCAAATTCCTTACCAATTTGTTTAAGTAATTTTGCATCTAAATCGTGATCGGGTAGAGATTGAAGAATGTCGGCATCAATTGTAAGATACCTTGTTTGGTTTCCAAGATATAGTGTACTTACAAGGACAAGTAAAATTATAAACCATTTTAACGAAACGATATTTTTGGAAAATTTTACTAAATTCAAAACGAAATATAATTTAAAAATGAATCAAATTATTGAATAGCTAAGGTACTGTTTTAAATTTATTAGAACAATAATTCTACGGTTTCAAATGGTTTAATAAAGGAAATACATCAAGGTTTTTTTTGAAAGTTTTCATTCTACTAAAGCTTTAGAGTATTGCTTTTTCAGGACGGGACATTTAAAACAAAAAAAAACTCTCCTTACTAATAAGAAGAGTTTTAAAATTGTAGCGAGAACGAGATTTGAACTCGTGACCTCCGGGTTATGAATCCGACGCTCTAACCAACTGAGCTACCTCGCCGTTTTTTGCGACTGCAAAGATAGTAACAATTTATAGTAGCACAAATATTCCTATTAGTTTTTACAAGAAAATATTATTAATTAATTATTGTAAATATTTTAAGCTTCTTTCTTTTACAAGAAGTTTTTAATATATATATTGGGCTTTCACAAATGAGATCCTTATGAGCGATAAAATTAAATACGAAATGGAATTTCCCATTCATGCGTCACCTTCACTATTATATCAATATATTTCCACACCTTCAGGGATGCAGGAATGGTATGCAGATAATGTGAACTCAAGAGGTGAATTTTTTACTTTTATTTGGGAAGGAAGTGAGGAAGTTGCAAAACTTATTTCTAAGAAAAAAGGAGAATCTATTCGCTTACAATGGGAAGATGATGAAGACACTGATTATTATTTTGAAATGCGTATACAATTAGATGCAATTACTAAAGATGTATCTATAATGGTTACAGATTTTGCTGAAGAAGATGAATTAGAAGAAGGAAAAATGCTTTGGGAAAATATGATTTCTGAATTGAAACATTTACTGGGTTCTGTTTAAGAACTTCATTAAAATAGTATATTTGCACCGCCTTTAATAACAAGGCGGTTTTTTTATGGTAAACCTAAACGGAAATATTGTTAGCGAAAACGAAGCGAATGTTTCAATAAATAATAGAGGCTTAAATTACGGTGATGCTATTTTTGAAACATTAAAAGTTGTTACGAATAAGATTAATTTTTGGGAAGATCATTATTTTAGATTAATGGCTTCTATGCGAATTTTAAGAATGGAAATTCCTATGAATTTTTCTATGGAATTTTTAGAAAAAGAAGTGCTAAAAACAATCGAGGCTGCTAATTCTGCTAATGACACCTTTCGTGTCAAAATAGTTGTAAACCGAAAAATAGGAGGGAAGTATACACCAGATACAAATGATATAGATTATTTTATTTCTGCTGAATCATTAGAAATCCCTTTTTATACCATCAACGAAACAGATTACGAAGTTGAATTATTTAAGGATTACTACATTCCAAATAGTTTATTATCAACTTTAAAAACGACTTCAAAAATAATCAATGTACTTGGCAGTGTTTTTGCTAAAGAAAACAATTATCAAAATTGTTTATTATTAAATGATACTAAAAATGTTGTAGAAGCTCTTAATGGAAATTTGTTTTTAGTAAAAGGGAACGAAATTATTACTCCACCAATCAGTGATGGATGTTTACAAGGAATTATTAGAAAACAAATTATTTCAATAATAAGCCAATCAAAAGAATATTCAATAGATGAAAAATCTATCTCACCATTCGACCTTCAAAAAGCAGATGAGTTATTTATTACTAATGTTATTGTTGGGATTCAATCAATTACAAAATATAGAAAAAAAGTTTTTGAAACTGTAATTGTAAAAGAATTACTTCAAAAGTTAAATGTAAAGGCAAGATTATCGTAGATTAATTAAGCGATGGATTTTCTGGAGCGTTTGACCAAATAATATAATCACCACCAAATTCGATCATTTTATCCTTCCAAAAATTATCACTTGAAATTCCAAGGATGCTATTTTCATATTTGTTTTTAGTAACCACCCAACTATTTTCAACCAATTCTTCTTCTAATTGATTGTTAGACCAACCTGAATATCCTAAGAAAAACCGGATTTCAGATTCATCTATTTTATCTTCTTGTAACAGATTTATAATTTCATTAAAATCGCCTCCCCAAAAAATACCATTTGAAATTTCTACACTATTTGGGATTAAATCTGGTACTTTATGAATAAAATATAAATTATCTTGCTCAACAGGACCTCCATTGTATACAGGAATATTACAATTTAATTCAGGGATAAAGTCGTTAAGATTATATTCTAAAGGTTTATTAAGAATAAAACCTACGGATCCATTTTCACTATATTCAGCTAAAAAAACAACAGATCTATTAAACGAGATGTCTCCAATAATTGAAGGCTCTGCGACTAATAACAATCCTTTTGCTGGTTTTATAGTGATCATTTTTGTTGATTTCAATAATTAAATCTAAGTATTAATTTTTAAAGGTTATGTTCTTAAATAATGTGGAGTATTTAATTTTTCATAATCTCTTTCAATATTCCTGTATTGGTTAATTGCTTTAATGTTTGTCACCATGATTTTTGCGAACTCTTTTATAGGTTCTGATGATTTTTTTATTTT
>JAJRQR010000209.1 GCA_024280145.1 Bacteroidota bacterium | reverse complement strand
TAAAATTATAACTTTTAATTGAATGTAAAAATAACAAATCTTCTTACACTTAAAGACTTATGGCTCGATTTTATTGAATTTAAATAGGGCTTTTGTGACACTGATTGTTTTAATAGTAAAAAATGTGTTTACTTACATTTATACTAATTTGACAATTACATCGTTAACGTACAATTGAACCTAATTTAAAAAAAACAGAATGAAGAAATTATTACTTCCATTTTTAATTGCAAGCTTTACCATTGTTTCTGCTCAAACACCATGTGACAACGGTATGGCAGGTTCTTATCCTTGTAATGGTTACGACCTACAATCTCATTTAAATATTTCAGATTTTAATGCTAGTTCTGGAAATGATTCTTGGGGTTGGACCGACCCACAAGATGGAAAAGAATATGTGCTTTTTGGTGTGGATAACGGAACGGCATTTATAGATATTTCAGATCCAGTTAACCCTATTTATTTAGGAAAATTACCCACACATACTACTTCAAGTTCTTGGCGAGATGTAAAAGTTTATAATAATTACGCCTTTGTAGTAAGTGAAGCTAGTGGACATGGAATGCAAGTGTTTGATTTGACAAGATTAAGAAATGTTGCAAATCCACCAGAAACTTATACAGAAGATGCTCATTACAATGGTTTTGGTAGTTCTCACAATATTGTAATAAATGAAGATTCGGGTTATGCATATGGAGTAGGTACAGACACTTATAATGGTGGTGCTCATTTTATTAATATTCAAGACCCTCTAAATCCAGTTGGTGAAGGTGGTTATTCCGGAAGCAACTACACACACGATGCACAAGTATTAATATATAATGGTCCAGACACAGATTATACAGGTCATGAATTATACATCGGAGCAAACGAAAACCACGTTGCTATAGTAGATGTTACTGATAAAAACAATCCTCAATTAATTGCCTCAGCAACTTACACAAGTGATGCCTATACACATCAAGGATGGTTTACTGAAGATCAAAAATATTTTATTGTTGGTGATGAATTGGATGAGCAAAATTATGGATTTAACACAAAAACTATTGTTTTAGATTTTACCGATCTCGATAATCCTCAATTTTCTTCTGAATATTTTGGAACAACACCCGTAATAGATCATAATGGTTACACTAAAGGAAATGATTATTATATTGCAAATTATACCGCAGGTATGAGAGTGTTAGACATTAGTGATATTGATAATGGAAATATCTCTGAAAAAGGATATTTTGACACATACCCATCAAATAACAACGCAAGTTTTGCAGGCTCATGGAATGTTTACCCTTATTTTGGAAGTGGAAATATTGTAATTAGTAATTATCTTTCAGGTGGTTTATTTATAGTAAAATCTTCTGCTATAGACACAACAAATCCCGTTGCTGTATGCCAAAATTACATAGCAGAACTGGATGTAAACGGACAAGTTATAGTTTCTTCATCAGCAGTAGACGGAGGTTCAAGTGATGACAGTGGTTCGTTTACATTAAGTTTAGATCAAAATACGTTTGATTGTTCAAACATAGGGGCAAACAATGTTGTATTAACTGTTACAGATTCTTCTGGAAACACAGATACATGTAATGCAACAATTATTGTGGAAGACAATTTAGCTCCAGTTATAAACTGTCCTGCAAACGAAACTGTTGTTTTTGACAACGGTCAAACTTACTATACTTTACCAGATTATATAATTGATGATTCTGTGGAGGCTATAGACAATTGTTTCAATCCCGTTTCAATTACACAAACCCCAGCTGCGGGAACTCAATTAAATCTAGGAGACCATACTATTTTATTTGAAACTCAAGATAGCTTCGGAAATGCATCTTCTTGTTCTTTAATTATTACAGTAGAAGAAGAATTAGGTTATGCTGATTTTAAATTTGAAAAAGGAATTTCTATCTTTCCAAACCCTTCTTCAAATATAATTACTATTATTTCAAAATTTGAACCTATAACAAGTATCGAGATTTTTGATATCAGTGGGAAACGAATCTATTTGGAGAACGAATTGATTTCAGGATCCTTTAATATTGATATTTCTAATTTTTATCAAGGAATTTATTTTGTTTCAATCAACTATCAAGTAACAAAAAAGATAATAAAATATTAAACTGCATTTTTCTGTTATGATTTAGCTAATAATTAAATATTATCCATTTTTTTAACGTTATTAGCTCTAAATAAACAATATTATATTATTACTTTTGGAATCTAAAAAAAAACTATGAAAATGAAATTTTTACCTTTGGTAGCATCTTTTGCTACACTTTTTGCTGTTGCACAAACTCCTTGTGATAGTGGCATGGCAGCCGGTTACCCTTGTGACGGCTTCGATTTGCAATCCAAAATATCACTTTCCCAAATGGGAGCTAGTGGTGGAAACGATTCTTGGGGCTGGACAGATCCAGATGGCGGAAAAGAATACGCATTGGTGGGATTAGACAACGGAACTGCTTTTATTGATATTTCAGACCCTATCAACCCTGTTTATTTAGGAAAATTACCAACCTACAGCAGTTCAAGTATTTGGAGAGATATTAAAGTGTATCAAAACTATGCATTTGTTGTAAGTGAAGCAGGAGGTCACGGAATGCAAATATTTGATTTAACAAGATTAAGAAATGTTGCAAACCCACCTGAAACTTTTACAGAAGATGCTCATTATTTTGGAATTAGTGGTGTTCACAACATTGTAATTAATGAAGAAACTGGTTATGCATATAGTGTTGGTGGTGGTGACTTTAATGGAGGTCCACACATTATTAATATCCAAGACCCATTAAACCCAGTATTTGCAGGTGGGTATTCTGGTGGTGGATACACACATGATGCACAAGTTGTAGTTTATAACGGACCAGATTCTGATTATACGGGTCACGAAATATTTTTTGGATCTAATGCATCACATGTAGAAATTGTTGATGTAACTGATAAAACCAACCCAGTACAAATTTCATCATTTACCTATCCAACTACTGGTTATACTCATCAAAACTGGTTAACTGAAGACCAAAAGTATATGTTACTTGGTGATGAAGGAGATGAATTTGATTTTGGATTTAATACAAGAACTATTATTTTTGATTTAACAGATCTAAACAACCCTCAATTACATATGGAATATTTTGGAGAAACAGCTTCTGTAGATCATAATATATATGTAGTAGGAGATAAATTTTACCTTGCTAATTATTCTTCAGGGCTTCGTGTTGTTGATATTAGTGATATAGATAACGGCAACGTAACTCCTTATGGTTATTTTGATACTTTTCCTTCAAATAATAACGCAAATTATGGCGGTTCTTGGAATGTATATCCGTTTTTTGAAAGTGGAAATATTGTAATTTCTGGTGATGGTGGATTTACCTTAGCGATAGACCAAACTCTTTTAAGCACTACAGATGTAGTAATTAGTAACTTTAGTCTAACACCCAACCCAGCCTACAACAAATTAACAATAAACTCTAAAAACGAACCTCTAACACAAGTTGAAATATACAATGTGTTGGGACAAAGAGTAATGAACATCAATCTTTCAAGTACTTCTTCTTCTGAAAACATTGATATTTCAAGCCTGAACTCAGGAATGTATCTTGTAAAAATAAACAACCTTAGTACTAAAAGGTTAATCGTTAAATAAAATAATTTATATTTATTAAAGGTGAAGATGATCATCTTCACCTTTAATAAATTTTACAAAATTCTTATTATGTTTTCAATAAAAAGAGTAATTTATCTTAATTTTATAATTGCGATATTTTTTGTTTTATTTTCTTGTGGAAGTGATGATGATACTACAAGTCCCGAAGTAATTATAGGCTGTACAGATACTGAGGCTATTAATTACAATCCAAATGCAACCGAAGATAACGGCTCTTGTGAATATGCTCCAGAATTTTCTGGCAATTTACTTTGGGTAAAAACTTTTGGCGGAAGTAATGAAGACGATGCTATTGACGTTATTCAAGCAAACGATGGCGGTTATATGGTCTTAGGCTTTACAAAAAGTATTGATGGTGATGTTACTGGGAAAAACACAACAGACCTTGATTACTGGCTTCTAAAAATTGATTCCGACGGAAACAAGCAATGGGACAAAACCTATGGCGGAAGTGGTGATGATCAAGCAACTGCAATAAGCAAAACTACTGATGGTGGTTATATTATTTCCGGATTCACAGGTAGTGATGATGGTGATGTATCTGAAAACGCAGGTTTCCACGATTATTGGATTGTAAAAATATCTGTTTCTGGTGACATTGAATGGGAAAAGTCTTTTGGTTTTGCTGGTCAAGATCAAGCTTTTCAAGTTATTCAAACTGCTGATGGCGGATACTTTGCTACAGGATTTTTAGATGTTGGATTGGCAGATGGTGGCGGAAACGACTTGCTAGAAAATCAAAACAAAAGAGCTGGGCAACATAGTTTAGGAGACTATTGGGGAATTAAAATGGATGCAAACGGAAATAAGATTTGGCGCAGGTATTTTGGCGGGTCACATGTTGATCAAAGTAAAGATGTTTTACAAACCGATGACGGAGGATTCTTATTAATTGGGATTTCTGAAAGCTCTGATTTTGATATTTCAAATGCTCGTGGTGCCAATGATTATTGGATTGTGAAAGTAAGTTCAGACGGAGACTTAATGTGGGAAAAATCATTAGGAGGAAGCGAAATAGATAGAGCTTTTTCAGTAACCAATACAACAGATGGTAATTTTATTATTGCAGGTGAAAGTAGGAGTTCAGATTTTGATGTTTCTTCACCAATGGGAGGAGGAGATATTTGGTTGGTAAAATTTAACGCCAGTAACGGCGCTATAATTTGGGAGAAATCTTATGGCGGAATTCAATTTGAAACCTCAAGAGGAATTACACTTCTTCAAAATGGAAACTATGCTATCGCCGGTAGCGCAAGAAGTAATGATGGAAATGTTTCGGAAAATTACGGTTCCAATGATGCTTGGGTGATAATTATTAATGACAATGGGAATCTATTATTTGAAAAAAATGTAGGTGGAACTAATATTGACTTTGCTAATAATGTAACCGAAACTTTAAACAAAGAATTAATTTTTGTAGGTAGCTATACAAGTAATGATATTGATATTTCAATAAACAAAGGAAATAAAGATTTACTAATATTTAAAATGAATTAAAAAATGAAACAAATTGCCCTACTCTTATTTATTGCAGCGACATTAATTAGCTGTGGAAGTGATGATGACGATACATCTACAACTAACCCTATTTTAGGATGTACAGATGAAACTTCATTAAACTACAATCCTAACGCTACTGACGACGACGACAGTTGCCAATATCCAAACCTTACCTTTAAATTTACTCAAAATTGGGATGGAGATAACATAACAGCTCAAGGTTTTGGAAATTTTGACTACGCAAATGAAAATGGAGAAGTTTTATCTCTTTTAAAGCTACGATATTTAATTTCAAAAATTATTCTTCATAAAGAAAATGGTGAATCTATAACTTTTGAAGGTTATAATTTAATTGACCTTTCAGATATAAATACCCTTCTTTTTAATACAGAAACAGATGTCCCTCTTGGTGATTATTCAAGTTTAACTTTTGTGTTTGGTTTTGATGAACAAGATAATATTACCAATGAATATTTAGATTTAAATTCTTCTTCTTGGAATTGGCCACAACAATTAGGAGGCGGCTATCACTTTATGCAAATGGAAGGAAACTGGATCGATAGTAATGGAGATATACAACCTTATGCATACCATAATGGAACCGCAAAAGTAAGTGATGGGGTTTATGAGCAAAATTTTATTAGCGTTGAATTGCCAGGTTTTACAATTACAAATAATGCTGAAATTGAAATAAAAATGAATATTGCCGAATGGTATAAAAACCCAAACACATGGAAATTATTTGAAATGAGCACTAATTTAATGGGAAACTATGATGCTCAAATTAAAATGAACCAAAATGGTCAAAACGTTTTTAGCCTTGGTGAAATAACTCAATAATTCTATGAAAACAAAGCTTGTAATTTTATTTGGTTTTTTATTATTAATTGTTTCATGTTCTAATTCGGATGATGATTCTTCTGACTACATAACAACGCCCGTAGATATAGAAATTCCTCAGATTTTTGAGAACCTTTTACTTCCTCCAAGTATTCCTTCAAACAATCCATTAACAGAAGAAGGCATTGCTTTAGGAAGAAAACTTTTTTATGAGAAACTACTTTCAGGTGATGGCACACAAGCTTGTGCTAGTTGTCATTTAGCTGAAAATGCTTTTGTAGATCCTGCCCGATTTAGCACTGGAATTACAGGTGCTGTTGGAAACAGAAATTCCATGCCAATCTATAATCTTGCTTGGAATTTTGAAGACAAATATTTTTGGGACGGAAGAGCAATTGGTATTGAAGGTCAAGCTTTAGGTCCAGTTGAAAACCCAATTGAAATGAATAATACCTGGCCAAATGCGGTTGCTACTTTGCAAGCTACTTCGAATTATCCAGATTTATTCGCTCAAGCTTTCGGAACCTCAACCATTACAAAAGAATTGGTTACTAAAGCAATCGCTCAATTTGAAAGAACTTTGATTTCAGGAAACTCAAGATTTGATCAATATCTTTTAGGAGATTCTTCGGCATTAACAGCTTCAGAAATTAATGGTTTCAATGTGTTTATGGACGAATCTAAAGGAGATTGTTTTCATTGTCACGGAAGTGATGCCAACCCATTATGGACAGATAATATTTTTCATAACAACGGCTTAGACACTTCATTTGAAGATGTAGGTTTAGGTATGGTGACAGGTGATCCATTAGACAATGGGAAGTTTAAATCACCTTCCCTACGGAACTTAGCTTATTCGGCACCTTATATGCACGATGGCAGGTTTCAAACTTTAGAAGAAGTAATTAATCATTATAGTGAAGGGTTGGTTTATTCAGAAACCATTGATCCTTTAATGAAAAATATTGCGCAAGGTGGTGCTCTATTAACAGAAGCTGATAAATCTGATCTAAAAGCTTTTTTACTTTCATTATCGGAACCTGCGTTTACTACCAATCCAGATTTTCATAATCCGAATTAAAGGTTGAGTTTATCAAATAAAAAAAAGCCAAATCTGTAAAAGATTTGGCTTTTTAGTTTTATTACAAAGGAAGTTTATTTTTCCTTTAAGCTATTTAAAACTTTTTCAGAATAGGTTTTTGCTACTTTCATAACTCCACTTGGATCTACCGACGAAGAAGTAACCAAAGCAACTAATTGTTTGTCTTGTGGTTCATCTAAATTATAAACTAAGGTTTCTAAAATATATGTTTTTGAAACTCTAGTTGTAGTAGAGCTAGGTACATAATTACCATAAGATGAATATGCCATTGGGTTGTTATAGTAACCATAAAAACCTCCATAATACCCAGGGTAATACCCGTATCCTCCATAACCACCATAAGAAGCTCCGGCATAATAACCACCCGATTCTTCTGTTACAACTGCCTCGCTATAATCTTTAACTACTGTAACTACTACTCCATTGAAGCCTTCTTTTTCAAGTAATGCTTTTATTTTACCTTTATCTTGTTTTGCATCTGGGTTATAGTTAGAAAATTTCAAATAACTTTCAGTAGCTTTATAACCTGCTACTCTTAAATCGTTTGCAATTGCTTCTTCAAAAGCAATTCTAGCAATTTTATTATCAGTTCTAGCAATAACCAATATATTGTTATCTTTTACTGTCGAAAGATTATCTCCTTTCCAAGCGTCTAAAATTTTAACACTTGAGCAACTGCTCATAAATAATGCAAATCCGATAAGGATTATTGAATACATTGTTTTCTTCATAATTTCAATTTTTTATTAAATATATTTTTCAAAGATACAAATAAAGTCAGTCTCTGCTTTTAGTTTTAAAGTTTCCTTAAGATTAATATTTTGGTTACTCTCCAAGTCTAAAAATTAACCCACCCGTAAAGTTAAGTTGTACTAATGTTCCTCCTGTGGTAATCACTCCACCTCCGCCAGTGTAATAAACTCCGCCCCATTCTATTGGCATTAATAATTGTGCTTGCATTCTAATTCCAATTCGGTCTGTAAAAAAGTACTTAACCCCTCCAGTAACTCCGAAAGCAAATTTTGTTCTACTTGCATAAAAAGAATCGACTGGATCAAATATGGTAAAACCACCTGATAATCCAGCATAAGGTCTTAATTTTTCATCATAATTAAAGTTTTGGATAAAACCAAACTGTACATGATGCGTTACTACATCTGTAATAAATGTTTCAAAGGGATAAAAAATATAATCTTGAACTCGTAATTCTGCATTTTGATATGCGTACATTACTTCAACTTGAGCGCCATTATCGTTTATATCAAAATCTAAAGTTACCCCAAATTGCTCTGAACCTGCCAATTTAATATACCCCCCATTATAGCTATATTTTGACCCTATTTGATAACCTGCTTGAGGTGTTATTTCTAATTGAGCAAAAGCAGATGAAGCAACAAACATAAATGTTATAGCTAAAATGAAATTAATTTTTAAATTTTTCATAGTATAAGTTTTATAGAAATGCAAATGTATTATAATTTTCAGTTTTTAAAGGCTTTTAGCAAAATTCAACTAAACCACTTGAAACATCGTAAATAGCACCTACAATTTCGATTTCTTTATTCTGCTCCATTTCAGCTAAAATGGGACTTTCTTTTCGTATTCTTTCAATAGAAAATTCTACATTTCTTTTTGCAATATCCTCTATGATTTCTGAACATTCATGACTGTTTTTAGATTTTATATCTTCTACAGCAGGTTTAATTTTATGAAGTAACGAAGTAATATTCCCGAGCTCTACATTATTACAAGCTGCAGTTACAGCACCACATTTAGTATGTCCTAATACCATTACAATTTTAGAACCCGATACTTTACAAGCATATTCCATAGAGCCTAATACATCTTTATTTACCACATTCCCGGCAATACGAACACTAAAAACATCGCCAATACCGAGGTCAAAAACCATTTCGACAGGAACTCTAGAATCAATACAACTTAAAATAGCAGCAAATGGATATTGCCCTTGACTAGTTTGTGAAACTTGGTCTTTTAAATTTCGTTGTGTTTTAATATTTTGTGCAAAACGTTTGTTCCCTTCAACTAAAATATTATGTGCTTCTCTTGGAGTAAGAGAACTTTGAGATTCTTTTGTTGGTGGTTTTTTTGAAATATTGGGAACCTCAACAATATGTTCATTAACCCAATGTACACAATCATTAAAGCTTCCGAAAATACTTTCTTCTGGAATTAAATCTGGAATAATATCTATACGTTCTAACATATATCTAGGCTGTTCAAGTATATTGACTAACAACACTTTTTTATCTTCATTTACTAAATCTATCAATACTTCTTCCATTGCATACAAACCAGATTGATCCATATATTGCATCCTACCCATTCTAATAATAATGGTAGAAGCGGTGTCAGGAATTTCCTTAATTAATTGTTGAAAATCGCTTGTAGACCCAAAAAACAAAGGGCCTTTTATATGTTTTATATAGACTTCATTTTTTAATTCAGACGGAAAATCTGCTTCATCAGACCAGGCAATTTCTTCTTTTAAAGATTTAACATCGGATCTTTGAGCTGTTATATCTCCCATTTTTTTCATAAACATTAAGGAAGCGATTACCAATCCAATACCTACAGCGTACACTAAATTCCATACTGAAGAAAGGATTAGGACTACAATCATAATAATAACTTCTGGTTTTGGCATATAAGGAATCGCCTTTAAGCCTTTATAATCCATTACGCCAATACCAACAGTAATTAATATCCCTGCTAAAACTGCAGCCGGAATTTGAGAGGCAATTGGACCCAACGCTAATAAAACTACTAATAAAAATAATCCAGCAGCCATCCCCGAAAGTCTTGTTTTTCCTCCAGCGTTAATATTCACAACCGTTCTAATGGTAGCTCCACCTCCAGGAATACCTCCAAAAATTGCCGCAAAACTATTTCCTATACCCTGCCCAATAAGCTCCTTATTAGGATTGTGTTTTGTTTTTGTCATATTATCTGCAACTACAGAGGTTAACAAAGAATCTATTGCTCCTAATAACGCCAAAGTAAATGCGGTAAATATATAAGGTGAAACCGAAGCAAAACTAAACGTGGTAAATATTTTAAAATTCGGAAGTGGAATTCCGCTTGGAATTTCTTCAATAGGAATATAATTTAACCCAAAACCAATAGATATACTTGTCATCACAACAAGTGCCACTAAGGTACTGGGGACTTTTGTAGTAATTCGTTTAAAACCATAAATAATAAAAATAGTCCCCAATGCTAATAATAATTCTAACCAATTAATATTTTTAAAAGCTCTTGGCATTAATTTAATTGCTCCAATAACTCCTGAAGCTTCAGCACTAGCAAGTGTTTCAGATTCTTGTAAAACTTGTTGTTGGCTTATGTTTTTTCCTCTTCTACTTGTTTCTTCAAAATTTTCTAAAACTAACAAGCCTTTTCCAGCTTCTTCTTTTAAGATATTATCCAATATAATTTCTTCAGCTTGAGGTTTAAATTTATTGACAAAATCGGTATCTTCTTTTGGATAATACCCAACCGAAGGCAATATTTGAGTAACTAAAATTATTACTCCAATGGCAGTCATAAACCCAGAAACTACGGGATACGGAATAAATTTTATATATTT
>JAJRQR010000023.1 GCA_024280145.1 Bacteroidota bacterium | reverse complement strand
TACTTTCTTTTCTTCTAAGTCTTTATATACTTGAAAAAAGTGTTCAATTTCTTTTACCATATGTGGATTCATATCAGACAAGTCATTCAATTTATTCCAAATTGGATCTGAAACCGGCACACAAATTATTTTTTCATCTGGACCTTTTTCGTCGGTCATATGAAACACTCCAATGGGTTTTACTTCCATCACACACACATTGGAAAAGTTGGTTGGGTTACCAATACCAAAACGTCTAATGGATCCCCATCTAAAGCTAAAGTTTCTGGAATAAAACCGTAGTCTGCTGGATACATCATTGATGAAAACAACATTCTATCAAATCGAACTTTATGTAATTCGAAATCGTATTCGTACTTGTTTCTGCTTCCTTTTGGTATTTCGATTAATACATCGAAGGTTTTTTTATTTCTCGGGCTCATTTTCTAAATTTTCTACAAAATTAATGATTGTTCTAATAAGGTAGGGTTATGTTTTGTACTTATTAAAAAGAAAAGCTAAATCTTCCAGTAACACCAAATTTACGAGCACCTGGAATTTCTTTGTAATTTCCTCTGAAGTTAAATTCGATAGCAAATATTTTGAAGATATTTCCTACTCCAGCGCTCCATTCCCAATATACATCTTCGGGAGAATTGTAACGAATTGGCAATCCGTCTACTCCAACATTGATAGAATTATTGGTTTCAGAAAGTGTTCCATATACCGCTCTAAAACCTACAATTTCACGTAAGTTTAATTTTCTAACCTTTGGTATTCTTCCAAAAAGCCTTCCTCCAAAATTATGTTTTAGATGGAATGAAACATAGGTATCACTTACAAATTCATAATAATCTAACTGTGTAAAGGTGTTGTAAATACTAAACAAGGTTTGATTTCCCGGAATAGGGCTTAACAAACCAAGAGGGACTGTTCCGAAGATTTTTCCAGCTTCAACGGTAGTATAAAGTCTTCCTATTCCACCAAGATTCCAAGGTTGCGTATATAAAGCTTGAACACGATGGTATTGAAAATCTCCATTTAATACATTCTTTAATCCAAAAGTATATCCTGCATAAAATTCAGGAAAATTTCCTCTATTTATTATATTTCGTTCCACACCATAACCTGAAGTTTTTCTTCCGGGTGTGTAATTAATTCCCAATTCTAATTCAGGTTGTTTGATGATGGATTGGATATTTCCATCTTCATCGTAATAATCCAAACTAAATGTATTTGTTGCAGATTTTAAAGTTCTAAAAGACAAAGTAGTTCGGAATACAAAATTCTTAACAGGCTCCATTTCAAAACCTAAAGTAGAAAGGTTTATTCTTGTCAAACGGTCATTTGCACCCACGGTTATCAAACCAGAAGAAGCTCGATTTCTACCTAAAACATCTTTACTATTTGTCAAACTTGCTCCTGTCTGTTCCACATCTTTTCGATGTCCTCCAAAGATGATTTTTCGTTTTTTCCGATCGAACAACCACTTTCCTGAGAGTCCGAATTTAAATCGTTCATCTCGTATTCCGTAGGCTCCAAATGCTTCAACTCTCCATGGGTCATTGGGTGTAAAATAGGTTCTTCCTCCCAATCGTATTCGCAATCCTTCCGCTTCATTGTAACCCAAAACAGAATAAAACGGACCTACATCAAAATTTTCGAGTTCATAATAACCACTTGCAAACATAGAGCCGAGCGTATATAAACTTTTAAAACGCCGCACCGTTTTTAAGGTATCCAACATTTTATAGACACCTTCTTCATCGTTGCTTAATTTTTCCATCCTTCGCTCTTCCCAAAACTCATCATCACGATTAAATACTTTGTATTGATAGGGATCTACGTTTTCTTTGTAAAAATCATCTTCTTTCGGAATATCAAACTTATAATTATCGTACAGCGTAGTACGTTTTCCGTACATTCCGTGGGCATCTTCTTTCTTTTTGAAACTGAAATCACTCAACATATAATCACGTGTCATTAAAAAAACAGAGTCGTTTAAAACATCAAATTCTTGTTCAATATAAATTTCACGAACCCAGTTTAAATTGGCGCTTTTTGTTGCTTGTAAATTAATTTCTTTAATCGCCCAAGTACTATCATTTACCCAAAAATCTCCTTTAAAAGTAAGTTCATTTTTACGTCTAGGATAATAAACAATATTATAACACCATTTGTCGCCAATGTAGGCACTATCTAACAATACATAATTATAAACATTAATTCCTGTTTTGGATAATGGACTTGTAAAGGCAACATCGAAAAATTTTAAATGATTGTCATAAATATCAAAATCTGCATATAAATCTTTTACAAATTCTATAATGGTTTGGTTGTTTTCAAAACCCGAATTTTTATTTCCTTCTAAAATTTGATTCTCTTTATTTATTAAATTGTTACCATATACTTTATAAATAGCTTCATTAATAAAAATAGGCAAGTAGGTGTTTCCAGTAATTCGAGAAGTATCCACTTGATCGAAAACAAATTCCATTCCTTTAAAAGTTCTATTTTTCATTAAAGAACTATCTATAGTATTAAGATCAAACTCAAGCTTTTCGTATTTATCATAGCTGTATTGATTAAACTTTTTAACACCATTTTCTCTTCGATGTTCCCATATTTTTCGAAGTATATCAATGGCTGGATTGTTCTTTTTAGATTGCTTTCCACTATAAATTACTACTTCTTTAAGTGAAGCTGATTCTTCATTTAAGACAATTTCCATTTTAAAGGTACTCTTGCTTTTCAATTCAATTTCTTGAGTTGCATAGCCTATAAATGAAATAACTAAGGTGGTATAAGTAGCATCGCTTTCTAAATAAAAACGACCATTTTCATTGGTAATAGTCCCTTCATAGGAATCTTTAAAAAGCACATTTGAAAAAGCAACAGGATCTCCAAATTCATCTTTTACAACACCGCTTACCTTAGTTTGCGCTTGCAAAAAAGTAGTCAGTAAAATAAATAAGATAAAACTAAATTGCTTCATTAAAAAATGAGTCGATGTAAAAACATTGATTTTGGGGTTTTGAAAGTCAAAAATTAAGCCAATTTACAAAATGGCTTTCAACAAATAATGCCTGTTATTTATACATTACTTTTTTTACCGCTTTAATAACATCTTCACTATTTGGAAGCCATTCTGCTAATAGAACCGGCTAAAATGGTGCTGGAGTATCTGCGGTATTTATTTTTATAATTGGTGCATCTAAATAATCAAATGCTTGTTCTTGTACTTGGTATGTGATTTCGGTAGCGACATTTCCAAAAGGCCATGCTTCTTCTAATATTACTAATCTATTTGTTTTTTTAACGGAATCTAATATCGTTTTATGATCCATAGGTCGCACCGTTCTTAAATCGATAATTTCACATTCAATTCCTTCTTTAGCAAGTTCATCGACTGCTTTATAAGCCTCTTTAATAATTTTACCAAAGGAAACAATGGTTACGTCGGTTCCTTTTCGTTTAATTTCGGCAACACCTAACGGGATTAGATATTCTCCTTCTGGCACTTCTCCTTTATCACCATACATCTGCTCACTTTCCATAAAAATAACAGGATCGTTATCTCTAATGGCACTTTTTAAAAGTCCTTTTGCATCTTTCGGATTACTAGGAACCACTACTTTTAAGCCTGGACAGTTGGCGTACCAACTTTCAAAAGCTTGCGAATGCGTAGCAGCTAATTGTCCTGCTGAAGCTGTTGGCCCACGAAAAACAATTGGAATATTAAATTGTCCTCCACTCATCTGACGCATTTTTGCAGCGTTATTTATAATTTGATCTATCCCAACCAAAGAAAAGTTAAAGGTCATAAATTCTATAATTGGACGGTTTCCGTTCATCGCAGAACCTACTCCAATTCCAGAAAAACCCAATTCAGAAATAGGTGTATCTATTACTCGCATGGGACCAAATTCATCCAACATTCCCTTGCTTGCCTTATATGCACCGTTGTATTCTGCAACTTCCTCTCCCATTAAATAAATGCTTTCATCTCTTCGCATTTCTTC
>JAJRQR010000208.1 GCA_024280145.1 Bacteroidota bacterium | reverse complement strand
TATATGTCCAATTGGGTATCTATTTCCAACTGTTGTAACAGAGATGACACTTTCAAGAGAAGCAGGGTATGCATAACCATGACCATTTCCACAACTAGCGTTACTGCTTGGGCCATTACCTGCTCCGGCTACAACCAAAATATTCTTGTCATAAACAACTTCATTAATTGCAGTAATAATGGCAGGATCCAAATTGTAATAAATCCAACTACAATTTAAAACTTTTACTTCTTCCATTTCAGAAAGCTCAAAAAATCTTTGCAATGTTGTAGGATATCTATCTGCGGTAATTAGTCTTGTATTGTATCCTATACTCGCCGATGTGCCATAACCATTGTTTGTCTTTCCTGCAACTATGCTTGCAACTGAAGTACCATGATAAATATTGCTATCAGGAATATCATCTAAGTTAAGATAAATTTGACCTTGTAACTCTTCATGATTAATATCAAATTGTGAATCTACAACGCCAACTATAATATTTGGATCACCTTGAGTTATTGACCAAGCTAAAGGTGCTTTAATAATGTCTAATCCTGTGTTAGGTAAATTTTCATAAATAGGTTCTATGAAATCATTAGGGTAATGACTTAAATAAGTAGGTTCTAAAATTTCAAAGATTCTTTCTATTTCATTCCTCTGAATAAAATCTGAAATATTTTCATTTTCAGACAAGGTTATTGAATAAGTTCTTTTCAAAACAGGAGCATTAAAAGATAGAAACTCTTTTTTGAATCGGTAAGCATGTTTTGAATTAATAAAATTTGAGAAATCGCTATCATTACAAGAAATGGTTATTGTCTCATCTTGATTAACTACTTTTTGAATACTACCTAAATTAACATTCTCTTTTAATATCACATAATAATGTCTTTTGTTTTGGGAAAACAAACAGAAATTTGTAAGAAAAATAATTAGAAATAAAGTTAAATTTTTCATCTTTCTGTAAAATTTAAATATACGCACTTAATTAGTTTTAGGAGTATTAAGTACTTGCAAAATTGCCTTTGGGGAGGCGCTCCATTTTTACAACAAACTTTTATTCAGATTTTTCGGTTTGATTTCTATTAGTTATTTGCCATAAAGTGGCTGTCTTTAACCGAAATGCTGAGTCGATTTGTTGCATAACGGGTTGTGTATGATTAGTGGCGTGTTTGAGCGACTAATTTAGTAAATAAAAACTGAATAGAAAATCCGCGAGGATTTTCGTAAGCAAGCACTAACTAGCCATTAATTATACACGGTGTTGGGCATAGTATTTTATTTTTCTGCTGTTGGAATTTTTCCATTCATCCATTCTTTAATTTGTAATTCAGAACCTGGAAGCATTGCCATTTGTTTTGTTTTCATATCAATTACGCAAAAAACTAAAATATGATAATCAGTTTTATTATGCTTTTTCGCAAATTCATTTTTTCCTACTTCTGAAACATATCCTAAAACTCTAATAATATTGTCTTTAATTTCATAACCACTTTTTACTAATGAAGCAATCCAAATTGTATTTCCACCTTCTAATTTTACTTCATAATAAGGTTTCTCGTTTTGGTCAGTATAAACTTTCGTTACAAGTCCATTAAAAGCAACAATTTCACCATTCCGTTTCTTTATTTTTTTTAATTCCTTTCCGTCAAAATTCGTAGGACAAGGATTCTCAACTTTTTCTGCTACAGGTTCAACTGAATTGTCCAATTCCAATTGAATTAGATTTCTTATTTTTTTACAATTATTATTTATATAGGGAATAATTCTATTTTTAACTTCATTTAAATTTCCGTCTTTAACTAAAATTTTATGTTCTTCAGAATCTACTAAATCAAAAATAAAATTAAATTCCTTGTCATAGCATCTGTTGAATTCAGGTTTAATTTCTGAATAAGATTTTAAATCGTCTTTGATACATTCACAAATTTTATTAGATATTTTTTCAGTTATTGTTTCAATACTTTGACAGAAACTTGTCAAACTGCTAAAAATTAAAATTAGTAACGTGATTTTCTTCATATTCGTATTTTTTTTATATTATGCCCAACGATTTGTATATGGTTTGTTGCGTGTTTAAGCACGTAATTTAGTAAATAAAAACCGAATAGAAAATCCGCGAGGATTTTCGTAAGTAGGCTAGAACTAGCAATAAATTATATACTTTGTTGTGCATAGTATTTATTTTTCGGAACTCGGTATTTTTCCGTTCATCCATTCTTTTATTTGCATTTCAGAACCTGGAAAATATGCCAATTGTTTGTTTTCTAAATTAACAATTCCAAAAGTTAAAATGTGATATTTTTCTTTATGAATTTTCCTTTCAAATTCATTGTCATTCGAGTCAATTTCCATTAAATAACCAACGATTCTTAATTTATTTCCTACTTTTTCAAATCCACTATTAATCATTGATATTATCCAAATTTCTTTATCTCCAATTTTCAGTTTTGAATAAGGTGTGTTTTGTCGGCTTTTCTCTACTTGAATAACTTCTCCGTCTAAAGCGACAATTTTACTTTTCCATTTCTTAATTTTCTTAAAATCCTTTTCGGTGAAATTTGTTGGAAATGCTTTTATATTACTATTCGCAACTGGTTCAACTGAATTTTGAAGTTCAGAGTCAATTACTTTTCGGATTTTCTCGCATTTATTATTTAAAGTCGGAATAATTCTATTTTTGATTTTCTCCAATGCACCTTGTTGGATTAGTATTTTTTGTTCCGTTGAATCTACAATGCTGAAAACTTGATTAAATTCTTTATCATAACATCTATTAAATTCTGGTTTAATTTCTGAATATGACTTTATATTGTTTTTAATGCAGTCGCAAATTTTGTCGGATATTTTTTCTGTTATGGTTTCAATGCTTTGACTGAAACTTATCAAACAGGTTAAAACTAAAATTAATGTCGTAATTTTCTTCATTTCGTATATTATGCACAACGTTCTATGTATGAGTAGTGGCGAATAAAAAGCACTATTTTTCGGTATGGTACAAATATACCAAAAAAGCACAAATCTTTATGATTTACACTTTCTTAGCCATTACTTATACATTTTGTTATGCACTTTTTCTTAATATTTATTTCCCATAAAGCTTGTATAGCTTCTCAATTTTTACATTTTTTTCTCCTGTTTCCAAATAATGTTTATAAGCTAAAACACCACCTCTCAAACCAGCTTTTTTGAGTTTTCTTTCCATCATACCTGTCATTATTGCAGGTTTAGCCCTAAAAATAAAGACATTGCCTAAATAAGTTTTTCCATCCTCACCCTTTCTAACTATCCAAGTATTGTATACTTTGGCTGGAAACCCTTTAGTTTCATAAACATCATAGGTAAATTCTCTATGATTTCCACATTCTCTAAATTCAATTATTCTTTCTTTTATTTCGACTGTTTTACCTTGAAAGTCTAAACTACAATATCTTGAAGCTCCTACACCTTCTGTAATATCACCACTTTCGCAATGAGATTCATTGATTTGACCTGCAATTTCGCCAACTTTAATATAGTTACCTGCAACTTCATTCCAAACTTCATCAATAGATTTATTAATTACTGTTTCAGCATAAAGTACGTGAAATTTTTTTCCATTTATTATTCTTCTATTTTCAAAACCGCCATTTTCTGTATT
>JAJRQR010000022.1 GCA_024280145.1 Bacteroidota bacterium | reverse complement strand
AAGGCTGAATGGTCAACCAAAAAGTTTCCCAACGAAATAAAAAATGTGAAAGTGAAAGAGGATTTTTATATAGAAAGTTCAAGAATTAACTAATCTTCAATAGTGAAAATAAGAGCCTACTTCCAGTTTTACAAAGATGTGATTTTATATATTCTAATTTTCACATTTATTTGTATGCCTTTATTCGGAATTGCTGCTGCATTCCTAATATTTACCACTCTTGGAATTTTTATTGGTTTTTTAGTATTTGAATTATTGAAGAAAGAAGAATATTACTTTTATTATAATTCAGGAATCACCAAATGGAAACTATTTAAAGCTGTATTTCTAATAAATTTAATCATTGGCGCACCTATTGTTTTAATCTTTTTATTAATAACATCTTACTTTATTGGCAACACTTCAATTATATAAAGCAAAGAAATCCTTTGGGAAAAAGGAGGTTTTAAAAGAAGTCTCTTTTAAAGTTGAAACGGGTGAAATATTAGGCATCTTCGGAAGAAATGGCTGTGGAAAATCTACTTTATTAAAACTAATATTCGGAACATTAAAAGCTGATGAAATTGATATTCGAATTGACGAAAAACCTATTAAACCTTCACAAGTAATTACGAGTAAACGAATTGCTTATTTACCGCAACATTCTTTTTTACCTGTAAATGAAAAGGTTCGGGATATAATTCCTCTTTATTATTCTAGTCAGGAAAAACAAGATCTTATTTTTTATGATTCTCAAATTGCATTAATTACTTCAAAGAAAATCGGTGAATTATCTATTGGTCAATTACGTTATCTTCAAGTGTTATTAATCGGAAATTTAGAAAGGGATTTTCTATTTTTTGACGAACCATTTTCAATGATAGATCCACTTTACAAAGATAAAATTGGGAAATTATTGCTAGAACTAAAAAAGAAAAAAGGCATTATTATCACCGATCATTATTATAAAGATGTTTTAAAAATCACATCCAAAAACTTGATTATTAAAGATGGTAAAAGTTATCCTATTGCTGCAAAAGAAGATCTAGTAAATCATAATTATTTGACTACTTAAATCCCAAAGTAGGTCGAGAGGTTCCTTTAATTTTCGACTGACTTAAATTCTCAAAATCAATAGCTTTTACTGTTTCTATTTCTTCTGGATTTATGGTTTCAGATTCGCTTTCTGCCATCCGTAACAACTGATTTTTCTTCACCTCATCCACAATTCTTCTTACTGATCTTGCGTTTCCGAAGCTGGTTCCTTCTGTTGCTTTCATTTCGGCTAATTTTTCAATTAAAATAGCTTCAGCAGAATCATTCATTTTTAAATTTTCTTTATTAAACATCAGCTCAGCAATTCCTACCAATTCATCAACGGTGTAATCTTGAAAATTCCAAATACGATCAAATCGAGAGTTCAATCCAGGATTTGAATCTAAAAATTGTTTCATTTGATTGGTGTAACCTGCAGCAACTACGGTGAATTTTCCACGATCGTCTTCCATCCGTTTTAAGAGAGTTTCAATCGCCTCTTCACCAAAAGCATCACCGTGAGTAACTAAGCTGTAAGCCTCGTCAATAAACAACATTCCGCCCATGGACTGATCGATAATCGCTTCAGTTTTTATAGCGGTTTGCCCTGTGTATCCTGCGACCAATTCACTTCTGTCCACCTCTACCAAATGTCCTCTTTCTAGGATTCCGAGTGCTTTAAATATTTTTACTAGAATACGAGCCATGGTGGTTTTTCCGGTTCCTGGATTCCCTGTAAATACTTTGTGTAAAGAGAAATCTTTTCTGAAATCCTTCCCGACTTTACGATAGTATTTCACCAATTTAATAACTTCAAAAATCTCTTCTTTTACAAAAGTTAACCCTATTAATTGATCCAATTCATTTAGAGATTCTTCTAACAAACGCTCGTCAATTGGAATGGTAATTACATCCGTGTTATCTTCTTTAAACTGTATTGAAATATCTTCCAAAGCAATTAATGAAAGCTCTTCTTTACTTAGATCTTTTATGTTTTTACTTTTCATTAAACGCATTGCCATTTGAGTTTTCGCTTCTTGAATAACACTAAAAACATAACGAGCATTTCCGAAGTCCTCATTTCGAGTTCTGTAAACTTCGTACAGTTTTTCTTGCAATAGCGTTTGTGCATCCGGACTTAATGAAACATTCTTTTTATTAGCGGCAAATAGCGAAATACCAAACAATTCTGTTGGTGTATAATCATCAAAATGTATGGTCTGACTAATTCGTGATTTTATTCCTGGATTGGAATTTACAAAATCGGTCATTTCTGTTGGATATCCAGCATAAATAATAACCAAATCACCTTCGCCATCACTCATTTCTTTCATTAATATTTCGATGGCTTCCTTACCATAATCTCTTTCGCTTTCTCCTTTTCTGGCAAGTGCATAGGCTTCGTCAATAAATAAAATTCCTCCCCTCGCTTTCTCGATTACTTTTTTAACTTTGGGTGCGGTTTGCCCAATAAATTCTACTATTAACTCAGCTCTTCCTACTTCTACTAAATGCCCAGAAGTCAGCACTCCCAAGCTTTTATAAATTTTTCCTAATAATTTGGCAACTGTTGTTTTTCCTGTTCCTGGGTTTCCTGTAAATATTAAATAATTAGAATTAACAGCCTTGTCTTTAATACCCTTTTCGGTTCTTATTTTCACAAATTGAAGGAAAGTTGCTAATTCATCCACTTCGGCTTTCACTTTTTCTAAACCTATGAGTTCGTCCAATTCTTTTTTAGCTTCTTCAAAAGATATATTTGGTGTCACTTTTCTGGAAACACCTACGGAAGAAGCCATCCCTTTTGGAACAACATCTTCTAACATATTTTTACCGCTATATAGTAAGGAATTATTGGATACTTTAAACTCTGTCGCACCAATTAACACGTCCATAAACTGAACATAAACTTGATAGGTTCCTTTTTTCCAATAGGTTCCTTCTCCATTTCCCCAGCTAATTGAAAGCATTTGATTTTCTTCGGCAACATCAATCACATACGGTTCTGTATCGATAATTGCTTTTTGTGTTCCGTCAACATTATTAATATAAACGAAAATTTGTGTTGGGTAATTTCCTTTTTTCAAAAGAGGGTCAATTCTTAATTCTACTCCTAAATAAGTGAGTTCACCTTCCTTAAAAGTAGTATAACATTTTCTAGCTAATCGTTCGTCTTCCGTTTCCGTATTGTCTGGTCTCATATATAATTTGAAACCATACAGATCAAAATAAGGATTGTGTTTTAATGTAGGTAATCCACTGTCAAAAATATAAAAATCAGTGCTGCCAATTTCTTCATTGCCTTTATCAAAATAAGCAACTACTTCATAATGCCCTTTTTTCCAAAAACTTCCATCTTTATTTCCATAACCGTGACGAAGCTTAAATTCATGTTCATCTTTAGTGATTTTAAAATTTTCTTCAAATTTTACAATTTGTTTTTTAGTTTCAGAATCTTGTACTTTAAAAATAATGGTTGCATCCCAATCTTCAATTTGAAACATCCTATTCTGAATCGTGACATCAAAAAATAAATGTGTTATTTCGCTTTCATCAAAAACCGATCTGTTTCGTCTTTTTTCATAAAAAAGAGGGTCTTTAAATGAATAAATACCAAAGGAAATTAATTCCCAATTTTTCTCGTCTGAACTAAATAAACCCATAGAATTTTTCTTACAAATTTGGATGTTCAATATATCCATTTATTCTTGGTTTCTGAAAAAATCAAACAACAATTATTGTCTGTTTTTCTTCTATTTAAAAAAGCTATCTTTGCCCGCTTTAAATAAAACCAAAATGCAACGATTACTTAAAAATTTTACCTTCAATCCTAAGAACGATATCCTATCAGGATTGACAGTTGCTTTGGCTTTAGTGCCTGAAGCTGTCGCATTTGCCTTCGTAGCTGGAATTGACCCTTTAGTAGGGTTGTACGGAGCTTTTATGATGGGAATTGTGACTGCAATTTTCGGTGGTCGTCCAGGAATGATCTCTGGAGCAACAGGCGCGATGGCAGTGGTGATGGTGCATTTAATTCAGAAAGGAAATGAAGTCGGAATTGGACTAGAAACTCCCATTGAAAACTTGGGATTGCAATGGTTATTTATTACGCTGCTATTTGTAGGTGTGATTCAGATTTCAGCTGGAGTTTTACGATTGGGAAAATTTGTTAGATTGATTCCTCATTCTGTAATGATGGGTTTTGTAAACGGATTGGCAATTGTAATTTTCCTTTCGCAATTAGGTTTATTTAAAGAAAAAGTAAACGGTGAAATGCAATGGATGCAAGGTTCTAACTTATTGATAATGTTAGGCTTTGTTGGATTGACGATGGCGATTATGTATTTACTTCCGAAGGTTACAAAAAAGTTCCAGCAGCATTGGTTGCAATTGTCGTTGTTGCGGCAATCACCATTTTTGGAGATGTTGGTGTTAGTACAGTAGGCTCTTTTATTGCTGATGGTGGTGGCGAAGGATTACAAGGTTCTTTACCAACATTTCAAGCACAAATTTTTGGACTGTTTGATACTTTAGCAGGGAACTGGAGTTTAATACTTTCAACTGCCATCTTATTAGCAGCCGTTGGTTTAATTGAATCTCTTATGACTTTAAACCTTATTGATGATATGACCGAAACTCGTGGTTCTGGAAACCGTGAATGTGTCGCTCAAGGTGGAGCTAATATATTAAACGGATTGTTTGGTGGAATGGGAGGTTGTGCAATGATTGGGCAATCTATTATTAATGTAAATTCTGGTGGTCGTGGAAGGCTTTCTGGTATTGTAGCAGCAATGGCATTATTAGGTTTTGTGTTATTTGGTGCTCCATTAATTGAACAAATCCCAATTGCAGCTTTAGTTGGTGTAATGTTTATGGTCGTTATCGGAACTTTTGCTTGGAGTAGTTTTAGAATATTGCATAAAATTCCTATGGCAGATGCAATTGTATTAATAACCGTTTCGGCAGTTACCGTTTGGCAAGATTTAGCCATTGCCGTAATTGTGGGAGTTATTATGTCTGCTTTGGTTTTCTCTTGGCAAAATGCAACGATGATTCGTGCTAGAAAACGTATTAAAGAAAACGGAACCAAAGTATATGAAATCTGGGGGCCATTGTTTTTTGGGTCTTCACAATCGTTTAATTCTAAATTCGATTTTAAAGAAGATCCCGATACTATTGAAATAGATTTTATTGAATCTAAAGTAGGTGATCACTCTGGTATTGAAGCCTTACAAGGTGTGACTAATAAATACCTAGCTTTAGGAAAAAAAGTAAAACTTACCCATTTAAGTCCAGAATGCCAGATGATATTAGTAAAAGCAAATCCGATGTTTAAAGATATCATTGAAACTTCTATTGAAGACCCTCGTTATCATGTTGTTACCGATTTACTAGATTCTGAAGTATAGGATTTAGATAAAAATTATCTTTTAATACTCACTTACTTTTTGTAATTTTAGTTTTTATTAATTTTAAAATCAAATTATGGTAAGATCTAAATATCAAAATGTATTAGATTTGGGTGAACAACTTAACATCCAAAACGGAGACGTTAAAGAAGAAAATGGACAATTAAAAGTTTGGGGAACTGCAAAAACCCAATACGATAAAAATCTTCTTTGGGACGAAATAAAAAAATCTGGTGGTGAAAACCCTACAGATATTATGGCAGATATTTCGGTAGCAGATACTTCAAATTATGCTTATCATACAGTAAAAAGTGGCGACACTCTTGGAAAAATAGCAAAACACTATTACGGAAATGCTATGAAATATCCTGCAATCTTTGAAGCCAACAGAAATATATTGAAAAACCCAGATGTTATTCATCCTGGCCAAGAACTCAATATTCCTAATTTATAACAATACAATAACACAATAAAAAAACTGCCTAATTTGGGCAGTTTTTTGTTTCACAATGTTTGAAATATTTGAAAACATAGACCTAATCTATCTTGTAATTATTTTTATTGCAGGCCTGATTTCCTTTTCTATTTCAACCATAAGCGGCGGCGGCGGGGCATTGATGTTAATTCCATTTTTAAACTTTCTTATAGGATCTACTAAAACAGCACCTATAATAAATCTAGGTGCTTTGATAAGTCGTCCCTCCCGAATTATCATTTTTTGGAAGCATATTTATTGGAAAGTATTTTGGTATTATGTTCCATCTGCAATGCTTGGAGCAGTGATTGCTGCTTGGTTTTTTTCTGAAATAAAAATTGCTTGGCTTCAAATTATTGTCGCTTTATTTTTAATTAGTACTTTTTTTCAGTATAAATTCGGAAAGAAAGAACGCTCCTTTACAGTACATCTTTGGTATTTTATTCCCTTGGGTTTTCTTGTTTCTATTATTGGAACATTTACAGGCGGGATGGGTCCAATTTTAAATCCGTTTTACCTTAATGCAGGAATTAGCAAAGAAGAGTTAGTAGGCACCAAAGCTGCCAATTCTTTTTTCCTCGGAATTGCCCAAATAGGTAGTTACACTTTCTTCGGATTACTAACGACAGAATTATGGATCTACGGAATCACACTAGGTATTGGTGCCACTTTCGGAAACCTTATCGGAAAAAAGATGCTTTCCAAAATGAAGAATAGTACTTTTAGAAAATTAGTAATTATCATTATGGTGATTAGTGGTGTTTTACTTTTGGTTAAAGCGGTTTCAAGTATTATCTGAGTTATTATTTTAGGTTAAAGAAAATGTCTGGTCGAGCGCAGTCGAGACCTACCTCATAATAAAAAAATTACAACACTATATTATTTGTAATTGTTAAAGTTTAAAATTAAAGATTTACATCAATTCATTTTTATAACTTTAGAACTTGTAATAAAACCAACCCATAATGAAAAAATTATTTTCTACACTATTATTTTTTATAGCATTATCCCTTTCTGCTCAAGATTTTTCAATGGATATTCTAAAGGACATGAAACCTCGAAACATTGGGCCTGGAGGAATGTCAGGTCGTGTAACTGCGATTGATGTAGTATTAAGCAACTCAGAAGTAATGTACGTTGGAACTGCTTCCGGTGGACTTTGGAAATCTGAAAGCGGAGGAATTACTTGGAAACCAATTTTCGAAAACGAAGCCACAGCTTCAATTGGAGCGGTTGCTATTCAGCAATCTAATCCTTCTGTGATTTGGGTGGGAACTGGTGAAGGAAACCCAAGAAATAGTCTCAATGGTGGTTATGGCGTGTATCGCTCTTTAGACGGAGGAAAAAACTGGGAGTTAATGGGATTGGACAAAACCAGACATATTCATAAAATCATTATTGACCCTACCAATCCGAATGTGGTTTATGTCGGCGCTATTGGTTCGCCTTGGGGAGAACATCCAGAACGTGGTGTTTTTAAAACTACCGATGGGGGAAAAACTTGGAATAAAATTCTTTTTGCAAACAACAAAACAGGAGTTGCAGATATGGTCATGGATCCCAGCAATCCTAATAAATTAATCGTTGCACTTTGGGAACACAAACGTGATCCTTGGTTTTTTAATTCTGGAGGTGAAGGATCTGGAATATTTATTACGCATAATGGCGGTGAAACTTGGGAAGAACGAACCGATAAAGACGGATTGCCAAAAGGAAATTTAGGTAGAATTGGCCTAGCTATTGCCAAGAACAAACCTAATATTGTTTATGCTTTAGTAGAAGCGAAAAAAAACGCTTTGTATAAAAGTACCGATGGGGGTTTCAATTTTAAAAAAATAAACGATAAAGATGATATTGGAAATCGACCTTTCTATTACAGCGATATTTTTGTAGATCCACAGAATGAAAATCGGGTATATTCGGTGTTTACTTATGTAAATGTTTCGGAAGATGGTGGAAAAAACTTTCATCAATTAATGCCTGCTTATGGTGTTGATAATGGTGTTCATCCAGATCATCATGCTTGGTGGATTCATCCAACTAACGGGAATTTTATGATTGACGGAAACGATGGCGGAATGAACATCACTCACGATGGAGGAAAAACGTGGCGTTTTATTGGAAATCTTCCTGTGGCACAATTCTATCATATTGCCGTAGATAATGAATATCCGTATAATGTGTATGGAGGAATGCAAGACAACGGAAGCTGGCGAGGCCCTGCTTATGTTTGGCGAGCTCAAGGAATTAGAAATGATTATTGGCAAGAAATTTCCTTTGGTGATGGCTTTGATGTGATTCCAGACCGCGATGACAGTCGCTATGGCTGGAGTATGAGTCAGCAGGGTTATGTAAGTCGTTACGATTGGAAAACTGGTAATAATTATACCGTAAGACCTACGCATCCAGACCCTGATGTTAAACTCCGGTTTAATTGGAATGCTGCCATTAACATAGACCCATTTAATAATAGCACGATTTACTTCGGAAGTCAATTTGTACACAAATCAACCGATAAAGGATTGACTTGGAAAATCATTTCAGAAGATTTAACCACCAACGATCCAGGAAAGCAAAAACAAGATGAAAGTGGCGGAATTACAATGGATGCCACGGGGGCAGAAAATCACACTACGATTTTAGTGATTGAACCCTCTCCTATGGAACAAAACGTGCTTTGGGTTGGAACAGATGATGGACGAGTTCATATTACAAGAAATGGAGGTGAATCTTGGACTGAAATTTCAGACATCCCGGGATTACCGAAGGGAAGTTGGATTGTTCAGATAAGAGCTTCCAATAAAAATAAAGGAGAAGCATTATTGGTTGCCAACGATTACCGAAGGTTTAATTACGAACCTTATGTTTATAAAACAGAGAACTACGGAAAAACTTGGTATCGCTTTGTAGATAAAAACAATGTGTTAAGTTATGCACTTTGTATTGTGGAAGATCCTATAGAAAAGAATTTGTTATTTTTAGGAACAGATGATGGTTTGTATGTTTCCATAAATGGAGGAACCGATTGGGCTAAATGGACCAACGGATTCCCTACGGTTTCAGTAAAAGATTTAGTAATTCAAGAACGTGAAAACGATTTGGTAATCGGGACTTTTGGTCGTGCTGCTTGGGTGTTGGATGACATTCGACCATTAAGAGCTATGGCAAAAGATTATCAGCTTTTAGATTCAGATATTGTATTGTTTGAAACTCCTATTGCTTATCAGGCTGCTCATCAACAACCCACTGGAAGTCGATTTGGAGGTGATGCTTTGTTTAATGGCGAGAATAGAAAATATGGTGCTTTGATAAAATATTACTTTCAGAATACTTCAGAAGACGTAGAGAATGATGAAGAAGAGGATGCTATTTTGGAAGAAGACAAAGAGGATGAAGACATTTCAGAAAAAGAAGATACCACAGGAAAGCATAAAGATTCAATTTACTTAAAAATTTACGATGGTGACCGATTGATTAGAAGTCTAAAAAAGAAGATTCCAGATAGCACCGGGATTTACACTTGGCGATGGTATCTAAATGAAGCAGGTGGCGACCGTCCTTCCCGAAAAATAAAGAAACGTAAAAATGAACCTGGAGGTGCTTCGGTAAAACCCGGAACTTATAAGTTGGTGATTAATTATATGGAAGAAGCTTCAGAAAGTACAATTACCGTAAAAAGTGACCCAAGGTTAGAGGTTTCAGAAAAAGCAATAAATGAACGGTATCAAGTTCAGAAAGAAATTCAAAAATTACGACAAACCGCTGCAGATGCAGTAAAACAATTGGTAGAAAGCAAAAACACAGCTAAAAATTATAAAAAAGATTTGACCGATGAGGATAAAGAAAAATTTAAGGCACAAATAAAATTAAGTAAGGAAGTCATTAAAAAATCCGACTCACTTATAGATTTATTTTTGGGTAAAGAAGACAAACGTCAAGGAATTACGAGCACTTCCGTTGTAAATGTGATGGATAGATTAGGAACGGCAGGATGGTATTCTGGAAGCCGTCCTAATGGTATGACAGAAACGGAGCACATTTTACTTCAGCAAGCAAAAACACAATTAGACGAAGTTCTTGATGAAACCAATTTGTTTTATGAAAACGATTGGGTAAATTATAAAACTGAAATGGAACAATTACAAATATCATCTTTTAAGAAAACAAAAACGTTTTCAGTAGAAGAATAATTTGTTTCAGAAAACTATATTTGTAACCTATTTAAATAAAAACTAAAAACAAATAATAAAATGAAAAAAATCGGATTCACATTAATCGCAATTGCATTTATTACTTTAACCTCTTGTAAAGACGAGAAAAAAGAAGAAACCAAGAAGACTGAAGAAACTAAAACTGAAAAAAAGGTGTCCTATATGGCAAACCCTGCTGAAACAAAAATACAATGGACAGCCTATAAAACCACTGCTAAAAAGCCTGTTTCTGGAGTTTTTAAGACTATCAAATTCGACAAAAAAATGGGAGCCACTCCTGTTGAAGTATTAAATGGTCTGGAATTTTCGATTCCGGTGAGTAGTCTTTTTTCAAAAAATGAAGAACGTGATGGAAAGTTAATTGCTTCTTTCTTTGGTTCCATGATAGATACCGAATTATTAACTGGTAAAATCTCAATGGTAAAAAATACATGTAGCATAGATATTACTATGAATGGAGAAACGCATTCAATATCTTTTAAGTATGAAATTAAAGACAATTTTGTGAAATTAAAAGGAATTATGAATTTGGAAGAATGGAACGCTTTGGGTGCAATTGAAACATTAAACAAAGTATGTTTAGACCTTCATAAAGGAGATGATGGAGTTAGTAAAACTTGGACTGATGTTGAAATTTCTGTTGAAACTACGTTGATGAAGCATTAGAATTCATATTATTTCAGTAAAACAAAGACCGTTATTAAACTATTATAACGGTCTTTGCTATTTAAATGTTTCATAATGATACTTAACAACAAGTGTATTTCAATACCATATTAGTTGAAATGTATTTTTTTAACGACTTAGTTTTTTAAAATACGTTTGGTCAAAGTTTCTTTATTTGTAATAATACTAAAAAAATAGATACCTGTTGAAAGTTCTTCGACAGAAATTGATCTCTCAAAACCAAAGTCGCTAAAATTAATACTTTTCACCAACCTACCGTTGATATCAAATATTTCAATAGAAACTTTATTAAGGTCAATTATGCTTATAATTGTCAAATTATTATCAATTGGATTTGGATAAATATTTATAAAATCCTCTCCATCATAGAGTTGTTTTTCCACTATAATATTAAATGTACAATAAGAAATATTATTAGAATCATCAGACATTTCAACTTCGATAGCGTATTCTCATTCTATTAGAATAGTTCCTTCAATTGGACTTTGGCTATAATTAACATTTGCTGTACAATTATCTGTTACTGCAATAATTGAAGAAAAATTAATTAATTAATAATTACTTTCTTCAATTGGAATTATTACTGAAATACTTTCTGGACAAGTATACTCTGGTGCCTTTGTATCTAATTCAACTACTATTGTATCTGTATTAGTTGAGGCAATTATGCAAAAATCATCAAGTACTTCATAAGTTACTGTATGTATTCCAATACCAGCAATTTCTGGATCAAAGGAATATGTTCTTCCATTTCCGTCGTCTATTACTCCAACACCACTGTAAACTCCACCTTCAGGTAAACCTCCGCTTAATTCTTCGATTATTTCTGATTTTTCACAAACAGTGTTTAGTGATGCGCTAAAAGTAGCAGTAAGTGGTGGTGTTTCATACGATGCTGGGCCTCCTACAAAAGCAAAAACTCCTAACCCTCTTTTTGCAAATGCTTCCCACAATATACATTCATATTTTTTCCCATAAATAGATTCATTTGCTACTAAAATTGCATTACGACAATCTATAAGGGTTGGTCCACAATTTAAATTTTTTAAACTTTCTGTAACTATTGCTAAAGCCATAATATTTCCAGCATCTTGATTTAATTCACCTGAAAAATTATATATATTTTCATCATACCCAAATTGATCTATTAATTCCCAAGTGACATCCCATAATATGGAAGCCCATATCCAATTTATTTTACTATCGTATGATGGATTATTATTATAAATTAAAGGATTTATATTCATATTTGTAGTATAAGGGTATTGTCTAATCCCTGGACCGTTAGGTCCTTGATTAAAAAAATAAGGTGCATAGCCTCTTGCATCTTCACCATTATCTCCTTGCATCATAGTAAAAAGTAAACCATACCAATCTGAATAACCTTCATCCATTCTTTCTAGACCAAAACAACTTGTACTCATAGCTCCACCTATTAATCTATAAGTTAAACCATGAGCATATTCATGTATTACTACTGTATTATCAAAATTTGAATCTTTATTGCCACAAACTCCCATTAACATTCTTGGAGCAAACCCATCTGGCCCCATAAAAACACCAGCATTACATTCCTGAAAATCATCTTGACCTAAAATTGTTATGGCATCATTATCTAAAAACCCATTATTTTCATAATTACTATTTTGAAAATTTCCAGCTGCTTCATTAAATCCATATGTATATAATACATCATGAATTAAATTTGCCCAATAAAAAACATCTGTAAGAGACGCATCTATATACCTATTTTCTTCAGAGTAGTTTTCACTAAAGGGGTAATCAGTAAAATTTAGAAACTCTCCTCCATTTGGGCTGTAATTATCATCATCAAATTTTGCGTTAATATTATTTCCAAATGCTATATAATATTCCGCACCTGGGTTTCCGTCGATATCATGCCAACCATAGGGAGAAGCGATACTATTTGAGGGGCTCTGTCTTATAACTCTTTCTGTTTCATATGGACTTTCAAAAGGAAAAGGAATTACTTCATAACAATTTTCACATTCTATAAAAGTATTATTTGAAGTTTTCTTATAGTTTGGAGTATCAAATAAATTACTGTTATAATTAAATTTTGTTGGTTTTACTGTTGTTTCTTCTCCAATACAAGAAAAATAATTATCTACTTTATTTAGAATCACTCCTGTATTTGCATCTACATAAAAATCCCATAAATTTAATCTTTCGACTTCCCATAAATTAACTTCCCAAACCAATACAATTTTTTCATCTTCATTTTGGAAATACTTTAATTTTAGTTTTATTTCTTCTCTTGCAATGCCACTACTTGTCAGTCTTGTTTCTTGATTTATTATTATTTTTTCTTCAATTATTTTAGGCTCAGAAATAATATTATAATTCATCTGATTTGCGATTGCTTTTACAGCATCAATCGCAGATAAAGAAGGAACTGATCCTGAGCTTAATTTACTTTGAATGTTTTTTATAAATCTATTATTACTTTCTAATACTTCTCCATTGGGCAATAAATGTAAACTAGACTCTGTGTTTGCCAATATAAATCCATTTATCTCTTGTGAAAAATAAATATGATGAACATTACTGATACTACTAGTATGTTCACTAGTAATTTTCCAATGAGAGTCTTGTGAAAGTAATTTTCCTTCACTTTGTAATTTATTAAAATGGTTTTCAACTTTTGAAGTGAAATCCTGGGCCTGCATTGATATTGTAAACAAACAATATAAAAGAGTAATTATCTTTATCCTATTGTTTTGTTTCATATTGTTTTGTTTGATGATTAGTACTTCGCTCTCTACAAAGAATGTTAAAAAATGTTAAACTAACAGGAATCCCGATAATAGTTTACTATTTCAACTTATAATTAGTTGGATAAATTCGATTAAACTTACAAAAAAATCCCTGTATTACCAAATATACAGGGATATACATTAATTACCTTAAGACTAATGCTTAACTATTCTTTTAATAATTGTAGTTTTATTGGTTTGAAGGTTTACAAAATAAATTCCTACACTAAAATTATCAAGTGAAATTTTAGTATTCGGATTTCCATTATTGAAATTAAATTTCTGAATTAATCTTCCATTAATATCAAATAATGAAGCAGAAAGAATTTGTTGATTAGACTTATTAATAATTGTCAATTCGTTATCTGTAGGATTTGGAAACAATACAATTTCATTTTCTATTTCAGAATCTCCTATCCCTAATATTTCGTCGACCGTAACACTAAAAGTACAATCTTTAGAATTTCCAGATTCATCTGTTGCTGTTAATGTAATCATTGTAATACCTACACCGATTTCAGTACCTTCTATTGGGTTTTGAGTAATTGTTGGAGATGTAGTACAATTATCAGTTGCAGTTGCCGTAACTGTATAATCAGGTATTGAAAATAATTCACCACTATTTACTAGTATGGTTTCATCAGTTGGGCAAATTATATCAGGATCAATATCGTCAACAACCGTTACTACTTGAATGCAAGTATTAATATTTCCTGAATTATCTGTTACTGTCCAAGTTACATCTGTATCGCCTATTGGAAATGTTGTTGGCGCATCATTTGTTAACGATGAAACACTACAATTATCTGATGTTACGGGATCAATTAAAGTAACTCCATTAGCTTCACAACTAATAGCATCTGTACTTACTTGTACGTCTATAGAACATGTGATTGTTGGAAGAATATCATCAATACCCGTTACTACTTGAATGCAAGTATTTATATTTCCTGAATCATCTGTTACTGTCCAAGTTACATTAGTATCTCCTATTGGAAACGTTGTTGGTGCATCATTTGTTAATGATGAAACACTACAATTATCTGATGTCACAGGATCTATTAGAGTAACTCCAGTTGCTTCACAACTATTAGTATCTGTACTTATAGTTATTGTTGAACAGGATATAGTTGGAAGAATATTATCAACAACCGTTACTATCTGAATACAAGTATTTATATTTCCTGAATCATCTGTTACTGTCCAAGTTACATTAGTATCGCCTATCGGAAATACTGTTGGCGCATCATTTGTTAACGACGAAACACTACAATTATCTGATGTTACGGGATCAATTAAAGTAACTCCAGTTGCTTCACAACCATTGGTATCTACACTTATATCTACATCTATAGAACATGTAATTGTTGGAAGAATATCATCAATAACTGTCACAACCTGTATACAAGTATTTATATTTCCTGAATCATCTGTTACTGTCCAAATTACATTAGTATCACCTATTGGAAACGTTGTTGGTGCATCGCTTGTTAACGATGAAACATTACAATTATCTGATGTTACGGGATCTGTTAAGGTAACTCCAGTTGCTTCACAACCATTGGTATCTACACTTATATCTACATCTATAGAGCAAGTAATTGTTGGTATTTGTGTATCAGCTGTAACCATTGCAATAGTTCTTTCTCCAATACATCCTGTATTTCCTATATTGATATCCCCATTTGCCACTCCATAATCAGATGTTTCGCAAACCTCTGACCAATCTAAAGAGGAATCGGTATCGCTATTTCTTCTAAATGAGTTATTACAATTTAGTGTAAATGAAGCCCCGTCTCCTGTCCAATCTAAATCTACAGCTGTAACATTAAAACCATTTATCATTATATTTAAATTTGCGATATCTGCTATTGTAAAATTCCAAAAAACTGAATCTACAACATTTCCATTATCATCAATAATAATAATCCATCCTGTACCTGAATTATCCCAATATATATTATTACCCCAATAACCAACGCCTCCATTATCATTCCAATCTACTACAGAATCAGCACTCATGTTTCCTAATGTTTGCACTATAGTATTTATTGCATTTATATCTGGATAAGGATCAGATGATATAGCAACACTATAGCCTGTATAATCGAATGCATTTCCAACATTCTGAATTTCAAATCGATCTGGTGATTCTAAAGTTATTTCAGAAATCACCAACTTAGATAATGGGCCAGGAGCCATTTCTTGAGCATAAACATTTGTAGATCCAGTAGGAGTAAAAGTATAAGAAGTACCTTCAAAAAGTAAATTTCCTCCAGTTAAAGCATCATACCAACGAATTACATTTAAAGGATCATTTAAAGTTGCAGTAACCGTAACATCTGCTCCAAAACAATAATCAGAAACTCCAGTAGTTGTAGGTCCCGGTGGCAAAGCTAAAACTTCAATTATATCTGAATCTGAGGATGCAACCGAACATGTCCCTGCAGAAACATTATAAGTTATTGTATGAACTCCAACTCCAGCTACTGAGGGATCAAAAGAGTAGGTTAATCCATTTCCATCATCAATAACACCGGCACCACTATAAACACCTCCAGAAGGTGTTCCTCCTGATTGCCCTGTTAATATAGGTGAATTAGCACAAACATCGGCTGGAGCTACATAAGCAGCAACCCCTGTTGGAGTATCAAAAGCTTCAACTCCATCTATTACACTACCAGATGATCCTTGGCTAGCACTTAAACCTAAACCTCTTTTTGCAAATGCATTCCAAATAATACACTCGTTTGTACCTCCATAAATTGCTTGGTCGGCAGCAAGTATTGCATCTCTTCCATCAATAAAACCTGGGCTACAAGGCTGTAATTTCATTCCTTCAATTACTAAAGCCAAAGCAGCAACATTTCCTGCATCTGTATTTGTATTACCTGTAAAATTATAAATATTTGCATCAAAACCATGAGCATCTACTAGGCCCCAAGTTAACTCCCAAAGCATTGTAGCCCATACAGAACCAACTCCATGTGGAATTACTGCAGTTTTAATATCATCGTACGTTTGCGGATTTACTGCTATATTGGTGCTATATGGAAATGGTCTTATCCCTGAACCTCCAGGTCCTTGACCAAACAAATAGGTTCCTACAGCTCGAGTATCAGTTCCTGTATCTCCGGGTTCAATTGTCATGACTACACCAAAAAAGTCGCTCCATCCTTCTCCCATTTGTTCAGAATTACTTAAACATCCTGAATTGTTTGGACCGCCAGTTAGTCTGTTTGAAATTCCATGGCCATATTCATGTACAATAACTAAATTATCAAAATCACCATCTTTATCTCCACAAATATACATTTGCATTCTTGGGTTTGCTCCATCTCCTGGAGTTCCAAAATTCGCATTACAGGTACCCGAACCATCCTGTGCCTCAGCATTAACTGAATCACTTCCTGCTCCTCCATTTCCGTAATTATTTTCCTGAAAATTACCTCCTGCTTCATCAAATCCATATTGATACATTACATCATGTATAATATTGTTCCAATAAAACAAATTGGTTATTGCCGCATCTTCATATTGATTTGCATTTGTATAAATTTGACTAAAAGCAAAGCCAGAAAAATCTAAATTGGCACCTCCATCTGGTTGATATCCAGGATTGTTTCCATCTTCATAGGCATTTACATTATTTCCTCTAGTTACAGTAAATTCTGCTCCAGCTGTACCGTTAGTATCATGCCAACCAAATGGAGAAGCTGAAGGGTCTTCAATCCCTATTTCAATAGTTCTTGCTCCAAAATATGGACTCTCAATAGGCATTGCAATAACTTCATAACAATCATTACAAGCTATTAACTCTTCTTCAGGTTTCTTTACATAATTTAGAATATCAAACAAATTTGAATTATAGTTTAAAATTTCGTCTTGACTATGATCATGTTCAAAAGAACAACTTACCATCCAATTATTTTTTTCTAAAATTACACTAGTAGCCGCATCAACTCTAATACTCCACCATTCTTGTTGGCTTTTTTCTTGAATTGATATGTCCCAAGCTAATATTAAATTTCCAGCTTTTGAAATGTGATAAACTAATTTAGCAGGGATGTTACTTAATGAAATACCACCATCACTTAAAATTGTTTTTTCTCCCTTGTTTTTTGCTTTTTCAATTATAGTAAACGGTTTTGAAACGGGATAATTTAACTGATTAGCAGCAGATGTTACTGCTTGGATAGCCGAAATAGAAGGCGACGAATTCCCAGTAGTTTTTTTAATACTATTCTTTACAAACAAATTATTTGAAGAAATTGTTTTTCCATTTGGTAATATATGGATGCTGGAAGTTGTTCCATAAATTTCAATACTATTAATGGTTTGTGTAAAGTAAATATGATTTACATTACTAGTTCTGCTAATATTCTCTGACGAAACAATATATTGAACATCACTTGTTTTTAAATCATTTTGCTCTAATAATTGATCAAAATGACGGGTCATGTTTTTCGAATAGTTTTGTGAAATTACCAATGAGGTAAACATACACAAAATAACGAAAAGTAATTTTTGTAATACTTTTTTCATAATAGGTTAGTTAAATAATTAATTTAGATGTGGAGAGGTTGATTATTCAGTAAAGCTAAATAAAAGATATTAACTACACAAAAAAGATTGTCAAGTCTATTAATAACAATAACTATTTTTACTTTATAGTTCTAATAAAGGACCGAGTTCAAAAGAAGAATTACTTATTTCTTTTTTTATAGTATTATATTTATTTGTGAAATTATTGGCTTTAAAAATTAATGCAGAATAATATAATGAAAGTGGTTCATAGGTTTTACCTTCTACATATTGTTGTATGATACTTAAAGCTTTTTTATTGTTTCCGTTTTTATAATTTGCATATGCTAATAAACTAAAAGTTTCTGGTGTAGCTCTATTCATTATTTCTTGTTCTGCAAATAAAACAGATTCATTTGGTTTTGTTTCAGCAAGTACTTGAATACTATATTTATTATACATTACACCATATTTATTTTTAGAAACTTCATTTAAAAATAATTCTTCAAATTCTTTACTTTTTATAGTATTACCCTCAAATTTTGCAATTTCAGATTTAAATAAATAATAGTCTGGATTTTTGTTATTTACCATTATCGAATCTATAATTCGATTCGCTTCAATAGTGTTTTTTTCAAAGGAATAAATAATCCAAGCTATTTGCTTTTTTGCATAGACATTATCCCCTTGAAGCTGTAGTGTTTTTAGGTATAATTGATAGGCATCTTTCATCCTTCCGGAATGTCCATAAAAATCGGCTAAATTAGTGTAAGTCCATATTTGTAGAGGTATACTCTTTCGTGAATCTGCAATCTTCATCGCATCTTCAAGGTTTTTAATTGATGCATTTAAATTACCAAGACGATCGTTTCTTTTTGCCAACCTAATTAAATAGTTATAATCGTTTTTATTTTTTAATTTAATTAAATAGGTGTCTGCTTTTTTATATTCTCCCAACTCCATATAAACATCAAACAGCATATGCTCTGTTGCTCGTTTGTTTGAAAGCCCTTTATAACTCTTTTCTAAAATTAACTTTGCATCATTAAATCGATGCTGACTTATTAAATTTTGGGCTAATGAACGTGTATAAGAATCTTTATTTTTAGCAGATACATTAATCGCCTTTCTGTATATTTTTTCAGCCTCTAATAAATATTTCACTTCTCCTGATGACTTATACATTGTGGAATACGCATTAGCCAAAGGCGCTAAATCTCCAACACCAGATGAATCTTGACGTAATCTTTTAGACCAAAATTCTTTTTCGGATAAAGCACTATTAAAAGTAGAATTGTTGGTACTTGTCAAGAATAAATTATAATCCTCTTTATTAGTAACCCTTTCTACTTTTGCATTTTCAGAACAAGAAAAAGTAAGTGCTAATAAAATGAGTAAATAATGGTTTTTCATCATTGAATAATATAAAAGAAGCTGCCCAAATAATGAACAGCTTCCCTTCTATAGTTTTATAAAAATGTGTTATTCATTTAAAGGTGATTCTAAATATGGAAATGACAATGTATAATCACGATCTCCTGAACCTACACCATCTGTAGTTAGTTGTGGTGTGTCGTTATTACCATCAAAACGTGTTCCGTTTGTGCCTCCAAACATTAATGTTAATGTAATATCTATAACATCATCAGAAAGCTTTCTACCGGTAAATACCAGATTTGAGTTCCCATTATAGTAAGTCGTATTTCCGTTTGGTGCTACTTGTAATGCATCATATTGTGATAATATTTTTGTGAATTTTGCTGCATTCCAACCAAAAATATTAGATTCATAATTCAATTCTTCAACTGGAATCCCTAATGCTACTGCATAAATATCATGATATCCTTCTAAAGAAGTTTCAAATAAAGCCGAGTAACTTTCTCTTTCTGAAACTAAAGAAACATTATAATCGTTTTTCATTGCATTTGCACCACCGAATACTGTGTTTATTCCGGGTCTTCCCATACTATCCTCTTGAACGTAAGTTCCATTAAAATTTATTCCATCTTCTTCACAGGGAGGGCAATAATTACCTCCACAATCTATTCCTTCCTCATCTCCGTTTTGAATACCATCAAAACAATTTCCTTGGTCTATGACATTTCCGTTATCATCGTCATCTTTACATTGATGAAACAATAAGGATGCAAAAAGTAAAACAGAGAATATTTTTAATTTATTTGTAATCATTTTTATTTTTTTATAGCTAAAAAACTTAGTTATTAATTATTGTTTCCTATTGGTTGTTACCCAAACATTGTATGATGGTGGCAATCCATTTATATTTCCTTCAGTTTCTAAAATATGAACTGGTGCATTCCCTAACATTGAATTTGGGACTTCCACTACTATTGCTAAGGTATTTAAACCTTCAAAAAAATCATTAGCAGCTGTTTGTGGGAAAAACCCATCTGGAGCAGCAGCGCCAGAAGCAACATCGTTAAATCTATTAAAATCAAAATAAAAAGGGTCTCTTCTTGGCCCTGCAAAAAATCGTTTTCCGTTTATAGTTTCCACATAAACATTTTCTGATGTAGAAATTAAAACACTATCGCGTTGAACTGTAGCAATTTCTCTTTCCAATCCAGTAGAACTTGGCGCTACAGGTCCAAAAAAGTACATTATTGAATCTCTTTTTATTGCTTGAATTACTAAATCTTCAACAAAATCTCCGGTGTTATCAATTTTTATTTCAACTAAAACATCCTCGTCAAAATTTGCATTATCTGTAATTCCACCAGGTGTTAATATACCTTGAAGAGTTACTACAAAAACAGTATTGTCTGGATTATCACCTTCAAAAGCGTAAAAATCTGCTAAATCTGAAGTTGTACCTGTAACATTTGGAGCATCTATATGGTCTGAAGACATTAAAAATAACGTAAGCATTAATAGACTTATTCCGCCAATTGCCGCAAATATTTGTGATTTTTTAATAGTTTGTACTTAATTATCTAAATTTACTTTTTATTTTAATAAAATAACGCAAGCTTTTAACGTTAAAATTGTTTCTGTTATTATTTACTAAAAGTCAAAATTACTAAAAATTAACTTATATGAACCCCTCTGCCTCAGGTTGGATTCCTAAATTTTTAACATTAGTTGATAAACAACAGATTACAAAAGAAAATAATGATGAAATTTTATTTTATAATCATCTAAAAAAAACTGGTTTTATATATGGAACCTCTATAAAAGCACTTTCAAACAATCCTCTTAGTAATCTAAAAATTACAACGGATGAATATACTAAAATCAATCTTTTTCAAGCCTTAGTAGTTACCTTTTTTATTAAGAATCCAAAAGCTGAATTAGACGAAGCAATAGACACGATAATTAATTTTTATAAAACTTTAAAAAAAGGAAAAACAAGCTTTTTATTTAATCTTACTTTATCACATTCTTCTTCAAATAATTTAGAGCATATTTTAACAGCAAGACTTCAAGAAACAAATAGTATTTTAAAGAAAAACATTTCATCAATTCTTACCTACACACTTCTGTACCTTGATATACTTACTTTTAAGGCTTTTCTTGAAAACCCAAATCAAATAATAAGCTATGGAGAAAATTTAGAAAACGATATAGTAAACTATTGTTTTTTGGCACTAAAAGCAAAAAACAATAAAGACAAATATGATCTTCAAATTATTGAAATATTAGAAACCTCAACTCCATATATTACATTAAATAATGAACAAAAGAGTTTTTATTCATTAGAAAAATTAACAATTGATAACAACTATAACACTTTAGAAAAAAAATATATCTTCGATTTATGCTGTTTGGCAATATGGAATGACAAAAAACTTGATGAAAATGAATTTTTATTTGTAAAACAACTTTCTACATTACTTTCTATTTCAGAAAATGAAATTATTAATACTCTTGATCAATTAAAATATTTTTCAGAAACATATTCTAAAACCATTAAGCTTTTTGAATATTCAAACCCAATAAATCAGCTTTACAAACAAGCTACTGAAACGGTAAAACTATTAATTTTAAGAAATAAAAATAGGCTTATTAAAGAGCTTAAAGAAAGTGGTGAGCTTTTAAAATTATTAGGACAATCTACAGTTAGAGAATTAAATACCACAGAAAAAGATAAAGTAAAAGAGCAATTATTAGATATTTGTAAAACTGTTCCTTCATTGACTATTTTTTTAATTCCAGGTGGAAGTTTATTATTACCTCTTTTGGTAAAATACATTCCGAGTCTACTTCCATCTGCATTTCAAGACAATAGAATTGACATAAAAAAGAACAAAAACCAAAACGGGGCGCCTTAGAAAGCGATAAATTAGTCTTTTTTTTAATATTTTAACTATATTTGCCTAAGTAATACGAAATTAAAACCTCAAATTTTAGTATAATGAAATTTCCCAAAATAATTTTATTATTAGTGGCTTCGACGTTATTTATTACTTGTAATAGTGACGATTCAAACGAAACACCAAATGATGATTACAGCGATATTTATAGTTTACCACCCACTCCTTTTAATTATAGCAATCCTAATTTTCCTGAAACCTTTACGCCTTATGTATTAGGCTTTAATAACACCCCAACTGATAACCCAATTACAGACGATGGTGTTACTTTAGGAAGAGTTGTATTTTATGACAAAAACATGTCTGCCAATAACAGTAAAGCTTGTGCTAGTTGTCATTTTCAAGAATTTGGATTTTCAGATAATGTTTCAAAAAGTGAAGGGTTTGAAGGAGGTGCTACTTTCAGAAATTCAATGGGTTTTGCCAATGCAGGATTTTATTCCGCAGAAAATTTCTTTTGGGATCATCGAGCAGCAACACTTGAGGATCAAGTATTAATGCCTCTACAAGATCCTGTAGAAAGGGGCATGACTTTAGAAGGAATAATCGAAAAAATTAGTGCTTTGGATTATTACAATCCTTTATTTGAAAACGCCTTCGGAAGCACACAAGTTACTAGTGATAAAATTTCAAAAGCCTTATCACAATTTGTACGATCTATTTATTCGTACAATACCAAATATGATAAAGGGATTGAAATTACTAATGATATTTTTGTTGATTTCCCGAACTTTACAGCAAGTGAAAACTTAGGAAAAGATATTTTTAATGGACGATTAACTCCAGAAGCAATAGGAACATGCATTACATGTCATATGCCAAATGCGACGCCTTTACATTTTGAGCAACCCATACCTGATAATGCAAATCAGGTTATTTTTAGTGGTGCGGAACCAGATAATATTGGTTTGGATTTAGATATAAATGTAATAGATAATGGAATGGGTGCATTTTTAGAAATCGAGTCCTTTTATGGACATTTTAAAACCCCTTCCCTAAGGAACATTGAAATCACTGGACCATATATGCATGATGGAAGAATGGCAACTTTAGAAGAAGTAGTAGAACATTACAGCACTGGGGTTTTAGCACATCCTTACCTTTCGGCACATATGAAAAACGGTGAAGGCGAACCAAGACATTTAAATCTTACTCCTGAAGAATCCGCAGCTTTAGTAGATTTCCTGAAAACACTTACCGATTATGAATTGATTAATGACGAAAAATTTTCAGATCCATTTGTAAACTAACCTTATTTTTATTTTCATCTATTTATGGAGGCTTTAATTAATTTTGAAGCCTCTTTTTTTATGAGGTAATTTTTCTGAAATTTTAACTATTTTAGTTGAAATTTTTAGAATGAAACAAAGCAGTCCAAAAGATGTTTTTAATAGTTACGCAAAACAATATCAAGATAAATTTATGGATTTTGATTTGTACCACGAATCATTCGATCATTTTTGCGAATTAATTGAAACTAAAAATGCTTCCGTTTTAGAAATTGGTTGCGGCCCTGGTAACATCACAAAATACATTCTTAATAAACGTCCAGATTTTGAATTACTCGGCATTGATATTGCTCCCAATATGATTGATTTAGCTAGAAAGAATAACCCTTCCGCTAAATTTAAAATAATGGATTGTAAAAATATTTTGGATATAGATTTAAAGTTTAATGCTATTTTATGTGGCTTTACCCTTCCCTATCTCAATAAAGAAGAAGTATTACAACTAATTAAGGATACTTCCGTATTACTTAAATCTAATGGTATTTTATATTTAAGTACTATGGAGGATAATTATATGAAATCTAAATTTATTACTTCAAGTTCTGATAAAAATACTGGGTTATTTACTTATTATCATGAAGTTGAATATTTATCTGAATTCCTTCAGAAAAACAATTTTAAAATAACAAACACAATCCGAAAAGAATACCCAGAACCAAAAGACGACTCTATTGATTTAATAGTTATAGCAAAAAAACTATCCTAACCACAATTTAAAATCCTTAACACGCTCTCTTGCCACAATTACTTCTTGATCTAGTTTGCAATTTAATTTTAGTTCTAAACGTGAATTAGTATAAGAAATAATGTCTTTTATCGCATTGATATTGATATAGAATTTACGATTGATTCTAAAAAATACTTTGGGCGAAATTTCTTGTTCTAATTGCTCTAAGGTCGTATCTAATAAATAATCTCTTCCACTTTTGGTATGTGCATAAGTTCCTTTATTTTCAGAATAAAAGCACTCTATTTCATCTACAGGAATCATTTTAATATGCTGCCCAATCTTAACGGTAAAGCGTTTTTTGTATTCTCGCTCTAAAGGATTGGACAATAGCTTTTTAATATCATCAAAATTGAGCTGTACGTTTGATGGTTTTGGTTTTAGTTCTTTATATTTTTCTACAGCCACTTGTAATTCTTCTTCATCTATAGGCTTTAGTAAATAATCAATACTATTTAGTTTAAAGGCTTTTAAGGCATATTCATCAAATGCAGTAGTGAAAATAATAGCACTTTTAATTTGTACGGCATCAAAAATATCAAAGGACAATCCATCACTTAGTTGAATGTCTAAAAAGATTAAATCGGGATGCTCGTTATTGCTAAACCATTCGATAGATTCCTCTACACTATGAAGCATTTGATTAACGGTAACTCCTAGTTTTTCTAACATACGTTGTAACCTTCTTGCAGATGGTTTTTCGTCTTCAATGATTAGTATATTCATAGTACTCCTTAAATTCTGTTATTTTTTTATTCTTTTTGTTGTGTATTAAAACTTACGCATTCGGTCAATTTCTTCTTCTTCCTTATCTAAAAATTCTTGTATTTTTCGTTTTTCCCAGTCTTTAAAGAATGTTCCATTATTTTTAAACACTTTTAGCCAGTGAAAAAATAGTCCAATCCCCCAGAAAAAAGGAGTGGTAAACATTGACCATTTCGGGATTTCTACATTTGCAATTCCGCTTTGAAATATCCCTAAATGCATAATGATTAATAAGGTATTTACAATTATATAAACTGCCAAATGGGTATAAAACTCCTTGATCTCTTTAACTTTTTTTCTTGCTTTTCTGTATTTTCTATCGTTATTATTTTCCATAATTACTAATTCCATTTGTTATTAGATTGGTTATTTTATTCGTCCATAAATTCTTTTATTTTCCGGTCTTCCCAATTTTTATTCATAAAAGGAACCCAGTCAAATGCTTTGATTGCGTGAAATATTAGACCAATTCCCCAACCAAATGCTGCCCATAAAAACCAAGGACGACTCCACTCGTTTGTATAATAATTAAGCCCTGCTAAAAAAGTGATAAACACAATGTAGGACATTAAATTTGAATAAAACTTTTTTATCATAGCCACACGTTCTTTTGCTCGGTGGTATTTACTTTCGTTATCAAAATTATTCATCTTTCTGTTATTTATATTTTGTGAATTCATCTTCATTCATAAACTCTTTCAGTTTTCTTTCTTCCCAGTTTCTTCCTAAAAACGGATAGTAATCAAACGTTTCCATTGCGTGTCCTGCCATTCCAAAACCCCATCCAGCTATAGGAAAAATTGCCCAAGGAAAACTAGTAGATTGAAAGTTTAAAAAGATAAATACTGGCATCATAATTAGATAGATTGTTAAATGTATATAAAAGCCTTTCAGTTTTTCTATGTGCTCTTTAGCGCGTTTGTATTTTAAATCACTTATGTAAGTATCTTGTGTTTCCATAACGGTTATTTTTTTTGTTAATAATGGTATTGATATCGAAAATATCTTTTCATCTTCATTAATCACTACCGGTCTATTGGTTAATAATTGGTATCGTTGTCTAATGTTTAATAGTCCTACTCCAGTACTAGAGTTCACGACTTGTTTTGGTTGAATGTTATTAGTAATTACTAAGTTTCCTCCTACTTCTTTTATGGTAATATGTAATTTTCTGTTGGAAGTAACTACATTGTGTTTTACCGCATTTTCTAATAATAGCTGAAGTGATAACGGTACCACTTTAGCTTCAGGATTACTTAATTCTTCAGGAAGTGTAAATACAATACTGTCTTCAAATCTCATTTTAATTAGTAACATATACAATCTTGCAAATTTCAATTCTTCTTCTACCGAAACTAAATCTTTGTTTTTCTGTTCCAATACATATCGATATACTTTAGATAGTGATGTTGTAAACTTAGTAGCTGCCTCAGGGTTTTCTTCAATTAAGCTAGTTAATACATTCAAACTATTAAACAAGAAATGCGGATCTAATTGGTTTTTTAAAGCATCGAATTTAGCTGAAGCGGTTCCGGCAATAATCTTCTGTTCTTTGACTTTGTTTTCCTGAAGGTGTTTGTAATAAAAAAATGCTAAAATTCCCAAACTTACAATCACAGAAATAATCAAAGTCATGTAATAATTTTGAGGTTTTTCTTTTGAAAGAAATTCACTAAAGGCCTCACCTCCAATATAAACTTCGTGAAATATCCTTATAAAAAAAACACTAACAGTAGTCACTCCTAAAACTCCTATTAATAGAATCACTATGGTTTTTAAGGTGAAAAAAGTGTCTTTAAAACTTTTAAGAACATACTTAAAAAAATAACCATTTGCCATATACAACACCACTGCATAAAGTTGGTTATAAGCAAAATTTATAAGGAGCTCTTTTCCGTTTTCAAATCCGTCACCATTGGTATAACGAATTAATCCAAAGATTATAAAAACGAGAGAACCTATAAAAAAGGCTTTTCCTATTTCCTTAAAAAAGTTTAACATTAGTTACAGTTTTCTTCTATTAATTTCTGAGCTCGGTCTTTTCCTCCTTGTGGATAAAATTCTCCTTTGGGTGTAAAATCTTCAAATAATTCGATAGCTCTTAGTATCTCTTTACAAAATGGCTCGGTTGATTGCCCAAAAAATTTCGCTCCACCAATATCCCATTCAGCTTTGTTTAAAATTACTCTCGGATTATTGGGAGCCATTGCAATCGCTTCTTGGTAAATTCCTGATACCTTTCCTCCATATTTCATACCATAAACTGCTCCATCATGAGCCACCCAAACGGTGTACCATAAAGCATCTAATAACTTAATATCTACTTCATCTTTTGCAATTGCTTTAGCATCGTTCATAAACAACATTGCTTTATCCATTTGTGATTTTAATTTGGCTTCATCTTTTTCTGAAAAGCCTTCAATAACTAAAATATAAGATACATAATAAGCTGGCAGCCATTTGTCAGGTTCTGCTTTAGCGATACGTTCAAATAAATTAACGGCTTCTATTGGCTTTTTTGCAGACCAAAGATCCAATGCTTTTTGCATTCCTTTTTGATACGGAGTTTGACTTATTCCTGAAAAGGAAATTAATGAGATTAAAATAACTATTACTGTTTTCATATTTTCTTGTTTTAAATTGCCAAACCAATAATTAATAGTATAACTGTTACTATAAATATTGCCTTTAAATATCTTTTATTTCCTGATTTTTTAATTATGATTCCTAACATAACAACTATTGTTTAATGTCCAGTTAACTTTTGGGCTTATTTGATTATTATTTCAAAATGTACAATTTCTCCTCCTTTAACTTCAAAAATTGAATCTTTCCATTTTGGAGGTCCCAATACTGTGTCTGGGTTATTGGAAGTTCCATTATCTTCCTTAGGAATCATTCCCATAATTAAATCTAATTTATTATTGTCATTTTCATCATGATATACAGATAATGCGTAAATACCATCTGGAATATCAGTAAAAGTTACTGTTGAAGTATGGCTTACAATTTTTGAAGAAATCGTCAAATCTGGCTTTCTCAGAAAGGTTTCCTCTTCTGAAAAAAGCCCAACCATCGCTTTTCCTTCATCAGATTCAAACCCTGACATAGAAACTTCAATAGTATTTTGAGCTTGTAAAATTAAACTTGTTAATAAAACAGTAAGATAAGTGAGTATACTTTGCACGATTATTATTTTTTATTAATTATAGGACAAATATCCAATAGGTAAAGCTACTTAAAAAAAGACGTTTACCCAATTGTTATTTTTAAAGGATGAATTGTAATAATTTGAGGAATAATATAGGTGTGATAATTGTTACTGAATTTTATAGCAATCTATTTTACCTTTGTTCTCTAAAATTTACATAAAATGAATCTTGATTTAACAACATCTCAATTTCAGAAAAAAGTATTAGATAACGAACAACCAACTGTAGTAGACATTTATACTTTACGCTGTCCAAATTGCAAGGTAATTGATCCAATTATCACAGTTACTGCGGAAGAAAACAAGGGCAAATATTCAATCTACAAACTCAATGCATCCGAGAATATGGAAATTGCAAAACGTTATAAAGTATTGGGAGTTCCAACGCTCTTGTTTTTTAAACACGGAATTTTAGTAGATAAAAAAACCGGTGTAATGAAACAAAAAAGTATTGAAAAAAGGTTGGCGAAAATTTCAGATTACACAAAGGAAAAAGCTATTAAAAAAGAAATTAATGCATACTTTAAAATGCCTTGGCATTAAAGTTTGTCTAATTGATTCTCTGTTCCATCATCACTTAAGGTCCAAAAGAAACCTATAAAAAAGAACTGATCAGCAGCAGGTAATAACGCCATTCTGTTAAAATTACCATTTGCATCTGGTACTCTTGAATATTGATATCCATTTACATTATTAAATGAAAAAACATTATTAATGGACGCATATAATATTTTTTGTTGACTAATTAAATAAGCCCAGTTCAAACTAATACTATTATAACTTTTTGTTTTTTCTTGTAAAAACCCTTCAATATTTGGATTGGTGTAAGTTCGTCCACTACCAAATTGATAACTAAAACCTATTTGGCTTTTCCAATCTTCAATCCAATATTTAGCAACCACGGATAAATTATGCGTGTTTGCAAACGATGGAGTTGCAGTAACAGGATAATTTTTATAAGTTCTTTCTGTATCTAAGTAGGAATAACTAATCCAATAATCTATATCGTTGATACTTTTATTATCCCGCCAAAACAAATCTAGTCCTTGTGCGTAACCATCTCCATTACTAGTAAACTCACTACTAAAAATAGGGTTTTCAGTATTATAAGTGACTAAATTTTTATATTCTTTTCGGTATAATTCAGCTCTAAAAATTCGGTTATTGGCAGTATATTGGTAATTGGCTATAAAATGTTGTGTTTTTTCCGCTTGTAAGTTATTTGCAAATTTTAAAATCACATTATTTGGCTGCTGATAAAAATCACCATAAGCCACTGACAATTGACTATTTTTACTAGTTTTAATCGCAAATGAAGCTCGAGGAGAAACAGTAAATGCTTTAAACAAATCACTATATTCTCCTCTTAATCCCAGCTTAAGCGCTACTTTTTTACTAAAAATAATATCTGCTTCGGAAAAAAGCCCCGTAATATTATTATGAAATCCATAAGTCGCATTAACATTTTCTCCTTTAAAATCTTCATTAAAATCGGTTAAAAATTGTTCCCCTCCAAAAGATAATTTAAAACGGCTACTAAAATGTTTCCGCAGTTTAAATTTTAAATGAGCAGAATTTTCTACATCTTTAACATCATCTTCAATTATTTCAATATTGGTATTGGCATAAGTATAACTTGCGCCTGTAAAAACTTTCCAATTGTTCCCCAAAGATCCACTGTAACCTATATTACTATAAAAATTATAGTTGTTTAGTTTGTAATGAATACCGTTAGGAAAGTTAATATTTTCTTGAGTAAGTTCAAAATTAGAACTATCAAAAGCAGCATATACTTTTAATAAACCATTTTCAAATTTCCTTCTAAAAACCGTTTCGCCAGAAGCAGCTTCAAATGGTTTTTCCCAATCATTCCTATCGGGAAGTAAGGCAACATAGGGCGCCAAGTTTATATAAGAAGCATTTACACTAAGGGAAGACTTATTCCATTTCTGGGTATTTCCAAGCCCTAATCCAACTGTCATTATCGAAATATCTGTTTTTTCCTGAACGGGTTCATCGATGGTATTCAACAGTAAAACCGACGATAATGCTTGTCCAAATTCAGCAGAATACCCTCCTGTAGAGAAGGTGATTCCGTCAAATAAAAATGGGCTGTAACGCCCTCGAGTTGGTGTGTTGTTAGACGTGGGCGTATATGGTGTAAATACTCGGACTCCGTCAATGAAAATCTGGGTTTCCTCAGCATCGCCACCTCGAACAAAAAGACGACCGTCTTCAGCAACTGTAGTCGTT
>JAJRQR010000207.1 GCA_024280145.1 Bacteroidota bacterium | reverse complement strand
TCTAACTGTGGTGTTTGCCCTAAATCCTTCTTTAAGAGAATAAAAAGATCTTTCTTTTCATGACCTGATAATTCTGATATGATTAATTGTAAATCCATAATACTATAAGTTTACATAAAGATACTAAAACCTACATTATCTCGCAACATAACCTTGTTTTATTGGTTATAGCTGAGCCATCACAAACCAAAGTTACATAATAAATACCTGTATTAAAACTTGACATATTAACATCAATAGTATTTACTGTGGTATCTAAAATAAAATTATAAGTGTTACCCGCTAGGTTTCATTTGGACAAAGCATTAGAAACTTAGTAGGTTTTTAATAACTTTGTCAAAATTTAAAAAACTGTATCAAAGCTAATATAATATTTACTCCTTAACCACTTTCTTTACCACCACACCTTTATCTGTTTTTATTTTTACAAATAACAAACCGGTTGCTAATGTTGAAACATCTATTTGTGGGGTGCTTTTTGTTGCTAATACTTTTTTACCCAAAACATCAAAAATTGCTATGTTCTTTATGGTAAGATTGTTTCCTGTACTTATTTGTAAAGTGTTTTTTACGGGATTGGGGTATAAATTTATAACCTCGCTTAACACAACATCACCTATACCTAAATTACAATCTTCACTATAAATAGCTGTTTCATCTTTGCACCAATTACCATCTTCGTAATAACCTTCACAAACTTGATTATTAGCATAAGCAACATCATCTACTTGTATGCAACTTAAATCTGGATTACCAAAAGTTATTAATCTAACAATAGCGTTGGAATTACCATTTTTTAATTTAAGTGAGGTTAATTGGTTGTTCTCGCAATGAATTCTAAAAATATTTGGGTTTTCCGATATATCTAAACTCGTTAATAAATTATTTTTAAAATCTATTCGTTGAAGGTTAATATTTTGAGATAAATCTATGTTTGATATTTGATTGTTTGCAAAATCTAACCATTCTATATTTGGGTTGTTAGATACATCAAGGCTAGTTAACATATTATTATATATTAGAACTTCTTCTAGATTTATATTATTAGAGATATCTATTTCTGATATAATTGTATTATCAGAATAAAGTTTTTTTAAACCTATATTTTGACTAATATTCACATTTGACAAAAGTGAATTAAATGCACAATCTAAAAAAACCAGTTGCAAGTTTTGTGACACATCTATCTCAGTAATTGCGGTACTGCCAAACCCAAACTCTAATAAATTAGTATTTTGACTAAGATCAATTGATGATATTGGGACATTAGTAAATACTAAAAATTCTAATAATTGATTTTGTGATAAATCTACGCTCTCAATTGGATTATTTGAAAAATGAAATTTTCTTAAGTTTATAAAACTTTGAATACCTTCAAGTGATTGTATATTGTGACTGCCAAACAATAAATTATCTACGGCTTCTGCTTCTGTAACTTGTATCTCTCCATCGTTATTTGTATCTACTTCGCTATCAACATAACCATTACCATCAGTATCTACACATGGTACGTTTACCAAGGTAAATTTAAAATTGGAGTCAGGTATATTTACAATTTGGGCAATGCCCAAATTATAAATAAATAGTGTTGTTATAATTATTATTGTTTTCATAGCTATTGTTTTATAAGGTTTTTGGAGTTTTGTACTTCGCCATCACAGACTAAAATTACATTGTATAGGCCCACTGCGTTAGCAGAAATATCTATGCTAGTACTTGTTTGCTGAACATCGAGTATATAATTATCACTATTTCCAGTATTCATATCTACCACCATAACATAAGCAGAACTTGCTTCGTCTGCCAAATAATTTACAGTAACTTGGTTAGTAGCAGGGTTAGGAACTAAACTTTCATTTCCCATATCAACAACGTTTGTTTGATCGGTATTTGTAGTTGTTTGTATTAAACCTAGATCAAAAGCCTCTTTAATGACTACAAAATAATCTTGCCTATCCTGCGAAAAACTAATCATCGGTAATAAGAAAATTACCGTTAAAACGCTATAAAGCCAACGTGTGTGTGTGTGTGTGTGTGTGTAGAAACTTGTTTCATAATTAAAGGTTTTTAGTACCGTAGTAAATACGGTTGGTTAAAAAATAAAAACACCTAAACTATGCGGGGGAGAAATAACAAATGTTATTTCACAATGTTCGATTAGCTTTGTAAATGTAGTAAATTATTTTTTTAATTCAAAACCTAGCTTTACAAAACAACATCATCATGAGTATTTAAAATGTAAAAAAATAACAGAAACGTTACTTCAAAAAAAACTGTAGTAGCTGAGAATTAGTAATTTTAAAAAGACCTAACAGGTTTTCCTCTTACGATAAATCTTCGGAGGTCAAATAAAAACCTGTTAGGTCTAACAACTCTTTATTTCTTATAAACAACCCCGTCTTTCATCACAAAAACCACATTTTCCATCGTGTGAATATTCTGAGTAGGGTCGTCATTTACCGCAACAATATCAGCTAAGAAACCTTCTTCTATCTGGCCTAATTCCGTTTCCATAAAAAGGATTTTTGCATTGGTAATGGTAGCTGACTGAATGGCTTCCATAGGATCCATTCCCGCCTCCACCATATAACCAAATTCTTTACCATTTTCTCCATGAGGATAAACTCCCGCATCAGTTCCGAAGGCAATTTTTACGCCTCTTTTGTATGCTTTCTTAAAAGTATTTTGAATTTTTGGTCCAATGGCTAATGCTTTTGGAACAATGATTTCTGGGTAAAACCCTTTAATTTTCGCATTGTCTGCCACTGCTTTCCCAGCAGTGATAGTTGGCACATAATAGGTTCCATGTTCTTTCATTAAATCCATCGTGCTTTCTGACATTAAAGTCCCATGTTCGATGGTCGTAACTCCACCTATAATTGCTCTACGCATACCTTCGTCACCGTGTGCGTGAGCCGCAATGGTCATACCATAGTCTTTGGCAGTTTCACAAATGGATTTAACTTCCTCTAAAGTAAACTGAGGGTTTTGTCCGTTTTTAGCCACACTTAAAACGCCACCTGTTGCTGTAATTTTGATCACATCGGCTCCGTCTTTATAACGTTGACGTACTGCTTTTTTTGCATCATCTACACTATTTATTACTCCCTCTTTTGGCCCAGGATCGCCCATTAATTCTTTTCGCATTCCGTTGGTTGGATCTGCGTGACCTCCTGTGGTTCCTATTGCTTTTCCTGCTGTAAATATTCTTGGACCTTCTACTTTTCCGCTGTTAATAGCATTCCGAAGTGAAATATTCACTCCCGTTCCTCCTAAATCTCTTACTGTTGTAAATCCTGCTTGTAAGGTAGTTTTTGCATAAACAGTGGATTGAAATGCCACATCTGCATCATTATCAATAAACCTACTTATATAAATTCTTGGGTTGTATTCACTTTCAATATGAACGTGTAAATCAATTAACCCAGGCATCACCGTTTTATCTTTTAAATCAATCACCGAATCTTCAGATGAAGTCCCTGATACAAAGCCATTCTCAATACTTTTTATTTTGTTTCCTGAAACGACAATGGTTTTATTTTCTACAACTTTACCGTTTTCTGTGTCGATAATTTTCCCACATTGCAAATAAATGCCTTG
>JAJRQR010000206.1 GCA_024280145.1 Bacteroidota bacterium | reverse complement strand
TTAATAAATTACCCGCACAATTAATTTGTTCTAAATTGGTGCTTTGGGTAATATCTATGGAGGTTAACAAATTGCCCGAACAATACAACTCTATTAGATTTGGGTTTTGACTAAAATCTAATGCTGCTATCTGGTTTTGACTACAACTAACAATCTCCAATAATGGATTTTGGCTTATATCTAACGTATTTATATAACCATTATCACAATACAATTTTTCTAATAAAGGGTTTTGAGAAACATCTAAACTATTAAGTTGGTTAAATACTAATATCAATTCTCTTAAATTGGGCATGGTACTTACATCAAGCTCAGTTACCGGAGTCCCAAATAATTTAAATAACTCTAAATTAATAACGCTTTCTAAACCTACTAATGATGCTATAGAAGTTCCTCCAATATCTAAATTATCTACAGCCTCTGCCTCTGTCACCTGTATTTCGCCATCGTCATTAGTATCCACATCGCTATCTACAACCCCATTCCCATCCGTATCAACCACATTTAAATTTACCAAGGCATTTTTAAACCCTGGATCTGGGATGTTTACAATTTGGGCTTTTACGGTTGTAAAAGCTAATAACAATAAAATAAAAATTAGTTTTTTCATAACATTAATTTATTATTAGCGATTTGGTTTTAATTAAATTACCATCACAAATTAAAGATACTAAATATACCCCTGTTGTATGACCAGTTACATCTATATTTTTTTGACTTGTTTGGGTATCTAAAATATAATTATAGGTGTTATTGGTAGTTTGCTCGGTAAACATAAAGTAGGCAGAACTTTGCGGGGGTAATAAAAATATTATTTCATAGCGCTTATTTAGTGTTTTAAATATAGTAAATTATTTACAGTAAACAAAAACTCGCAACTCCCTTAAAAAATGAAATAATTTTCGATTTAAAATTAGTAGAAAAAATAAAATAGTATAAAAAAAGAAGCCTTTAGCTTCTTTTTTTATATACTTATTTCCCAGAGAATTACTTCACAGGAATTTCCTTCAAAATTTCCAAAACAAATTTCCAAAATTTTTGAGTAGATGAAATACAAGCTCTTTCATCTGGAGAGTGTGCTCCTTTAATGGTTGGACCAAACGAAATCATATCCATTCCTGGGTAGTTGGTTCCTAAGATTCCACATTCTAATCCGGCGTGACAAGCAGCTACATTAGCTTTTTCACCGTTTAGTTTTTCATACAAGCCGTCCAATACTTTTAAAATGGCTGAATCCATATTAGGAGCCCAACCTGGATAATCTCCAGCTAAATTCACAGAGAATCCTGCCAATTCAAAAACAGCTTTTAAAGTATTCACCATATTGTCTTTAGAAGAATCTACCGAAGAACGTGTTAAACATTCAATAGTAATGGTTCCTTCAGTTACCGATATTTTTGCAACATTATTAGAGGTTTCTACTAAATCTTCTATCGCAGGGCTCATTCTAAAAACACCGTTATGGGTTCCGTGAACTGCTTTTAAAAATAAATTCTGATCTTCTTGATTCATCATCGTTTCAGAAAGTGAATCTTGCTTAATAGCTGTAATGGTAATGTCTTTATCTAAATGATTGTACTCGGTAATTATTTCAGATTTTATCTTTTCAAAACCTGAAAGAAATTCATTTTCATTAGGAACTACCACCATTGCATTACTCTCTCTAGGAATCGCATTACGCAAACTTCCGCCTAAAAGAGAAGTAATATTCATTAAATTTGAGGTTTTAGTTAAAATACGATTCATCATTTTATTGGCATTTCCCAATCCTAAATGGATTTCCATACCACTGTGACCTCCTCGCAATCCTTTTACGGTAATTTTATAGGCTACAGAATTTGAAGAAACTTCAATTGGACTATAACTTTTTGTTGCCGTAACATCTACTCCGCCGGCACAACCTACGCCAATTTCATCGTCTTCCTCCGTATCTAAATTCAATAAAATTTCGCCTTGAAGTATTCCACCTTTTAAACCAATAGCACCTGTCATTCCTGTTTCTTCATCGATGGTAAAGAGCGCGTCAATGGCAGGATGCGCTATAGAATCACTTTCCAAAATCGCCATAATCGTTGCAACTCCCAAACCGTTATCGGCTCCCAAAGTCGTTCCGTTTGCTCGTACCCAATCACCATCTACATACATTTCGATTCCTTGTGTATCAAAATCAAAATCGGTATCATTATTTTTTTGATGTACCATATCAATATGCGATTGCAACACAATTCCTTTTCTGTTTTCCATTCCTGGAGTGGCAGGTTTACGGATAATTACATTCCTCACCTCATCTTCAAAAGTCTCTAGTCCAAGTTTATTTCCGAAGTTTTTCATAAACTCAATCACTCGTTCTTCCTTTTTAGAGGCACGAGGAACTGCATTTAAGTCGGCAAAATTATTCCAAAGTCTTTTGGGTTCAAGATTTCTTATGGCTTCATTCATTGTTCTATATTTAATATTATTTTCACAAAATTACAATTAACTTCAGTGAGTAAAAATTATAAAAAGAATTATTTGTAAGTTTGAAAAATGCAAAAGAAAACAAAACTAATTTTAGTAGCCTTACTCCCATTTCAGATTTTAGTTTTGCAAGTTTTAAAACATTTCCCAGAGTTTATTGAAACCTATTATAGTACCGGTGTTTTTCCTGTAATTTCAAAAATTTCGAGATTTGTTTTTGGATGGATTCCTTTTTCAATTGGCGATCTGTTTTACTTACTTCTTATTATTTATTTACTTCGATGGATTTACAAAAACATCAAACGGATTAAAACCGATTTCGTCCAATTTACCGTTGATATTTTCGCGACACTTTCAGTAGTTTATTTAGTTTTCAACTTACTTTGGGGTTTAAATTATTACCGAGTTCCACTTCATAAAAAACTTTCTTTAAAAACCGATTACACTACAGAACAACTCATTGAAACGACCAAACGTTTGATAAAAAAATCGAATGAAATGCACCGTAAATTAGGTTTTCAAGACAGTGTGAAAATTGATTCTCCCTATGATGAAAAACAGATTTTTGAAATGACTCTAAATGGTTATAAAAATCTAGCTAAAATTCATCCCAACTTAAATTACACGACTAAAAGCATTAAAAAAAGCACTTGGAGTTTGGGCTTAACTTATATGGGTTATAGCGGTTATTACAATCCTTTTACTGGTGAAGCACAAGTAAATGACATGATAAAATTACATAAATTTCCAGTGGTGAGTTGCCACGAACAAGCGCATCAAATAGGCTATGCCGCAGAAAACGAAGCCAATTTTATCGCTGCTTTAGCCACCTTAAATAATGACGATGACTTTATACAATATACAGGTTATATTTTTGCTTTGCGTTATTGCGTAAACGAAATTGCCCGAAGAGATATTGAAACTTATCGCGAACTTTTAAAAACCATCAATCCAGGTATTTTAAAGAGTTATAAGGAAATGCGGGAGTTTTGGAGGAGTTATGAAAACCCTTTTGAAGTAATCTCTAAATTATTTTGGGATCAGTTTTTAAAAGCCAACAACCAAACCAAAGGAATAAAAAGTTATAGTTATATGGTGGCTCTAATTGTAAATTATTACGAAGAGAAACCATTTTAATTCAAATATGTTAAAATTTTAAATTCTATTTATTTGTCGGTTGGTATTTGTATTTTTAAACTTTATGTAAACACCAATCTTTCAGATGAAAAAAACGCTCACTCTATGCTTACTTTTGGTAAGTTTCACCTCTGTTTTTGCACAGGATTATTTTCCAACAAATACCAAACTAAAACAAGAAAACCACAATTTCACTGCCTTTACTAATGCCACCATTTATATAACTCCTACTGAAGTTATTAAAAATGCTACTTTATTAATTCAGGATGGAAAAGTAATTGCTTCAGGAAAATCGGTTGCTATTCCAAAGAATACAATCGTTATTAATTTAGAAGACAACTATATTTATCCCTCTTTTATCGATTATTATTCCGCATTTGGAGTTTCAAAACCTAAAAAAGCAGAACGAGGTAGATCTTCTCAATATGAAACCAAACGAAATGGTTTTTATTGGAACGATCATATCATGCCAGAAAATAATGCCATCGACCATTTCAAATACGAAAGCAAGAAAGCTGATGAATTACGAAAAGCTGGTTTTGGAGTTGTAAATGCGCATATTATGGATGGAGTTGCAAGAGGAACTGGTGTTTTAGTAGCTTTGAATGACGAAGGTAATAATTCGGAAATTGTAATAGACGACAAATCGGGTCAGTATTTTTCGTTTAAAAAATCCGTTGCCAGCAGACAATCCTATCCCTCTTCATTTATGGGATCTATTGCTTTACTGAAACAAATCCAACACGATGCTAAATGGTATGCTTCAGGAAATTCAAAAACCAAAGACTTATCTTTAGAAGCTTTAATTGCAAACCGAAGCTTACCTGCGTTTATTGAAGCTGGAGACAAAAGAAAAGACATAAATGCCGACAAAATTAGCGATCAATTTAACCTCAACTACATAATAATTGGTGGCGGTGATGAATATGAAGACATCAATGGAATAAAAGGGACCAATGCGAAATATATTATTCCTATTAATTTTCCAGAATCCTATGATGTAAGCGACCCTTATGCGGTTAATTATTTGACTATTGAAGAAATGCGAAACTGGAATCAAGCGCCAACAAACCCAACCGTATTATCAGACAACGGAGTGGTTTTCGCATTGACCACCTATGATTTAAAGAAACCATCTGAGTTTACATCTAAATTAAAAAAGGCGATAGAATACGGATTTGACAAAACCAAAGCATTAGAATCTTTAACTACAATTCCTGCTGAAATGTTAGGGCAATCGGATAAAATTGGAAGTTTAAAAAACGGGCATTATGCCAATTTCTTAATCACATCAGGAGCACTTTTTGAAGATAAAACCATTGTTTACGAAAATTGGGTTCAAGGCTCTAAAAATGTCATCAACCCAATGAATACGAAAGATATTCGAGGGAGTTACACCGTAACTGTTTCAGGAAAAACCTACGACATTGTGCTGTCTGGTGAATTGAATAAAATAAAATCGGAGGTAAAAATTGATACCATAAAGTATCCTTCAAAATTTACCTATAAAAACAATTGGATTACACTTTCATTTACCGATGAAGAAAAAAAGGAAGTCTATAACAGTACCGCAATCATCAAAAAAGATAGTGATATTATTTCAGGAAAACTTTTATTACCCAACGGAAGAGAAACCACTTTTACGGCAATAAAAAAAGAAGTTTCAGAAGAAGAAAAAAAGGATGATAAAAAAGAAGATATAACTTCCGATAAAATCGAAATCGTTCCTATCACTTACCCAAACGTAGGTTATGGCTATACTGAAATTCCGAAGCAAGAAACCATTCTTTTTAAGAATGCAACCGTTATTACTGGTGAAGAAACAGGAATTTTAACTGAAACCGATGTGTTGGTAAAAAACGGTAAAATAGAAAAAATTGGTAAAAATTTAAGTGTAGGAAAAGCAAGAGTAATTGATGCATCTGGAAAGTATTTAACCGCTGGAATTATTGATGAACATTCGCATATTGCATTAACATCCATCAATGAAGGAGGTCAAAATTCTTCTGCCGAGGTAAGCGTGGGAGATGCATTAAATCCTGAGGACATGAACCTTTATTACAATCTTGCTGGAGGTGTTACGACCATACAATTATTGCACGGTTCGGCAAATCCGATTGGTGGACGTTCGGCAATTATCAAACCACGTTGGGGAGCAAATTCCGATGGATTACTTTATAAAGGAGCACCAAAATTCATACAATTTGCCTTAGGTGAAAATGTAAAACAATCCAATTGGCAGAGTTTTAATCGGTTTCCACAAACTCGTATGGGAGTTGAGCAATTATACGTAAACTACTTAACAAGAGCCAAAGAATACGAAATTTTAAAGAAAAGCGGAAAACCATTTCGTTATGATGAAGAAATGGAAGTCATCGTTGAAATTCTAAATGAAGAACGATTTATTTCTTGTCACTCTTATGTGCAAAGTGAAATTAATATGTTGATGAAAGTTGCAGAACGTTTCAACTTTAGAGTCAACACTTTCACTCATATTTTGGAAGGTTATAAAGTAGCTGATAAAATGAAAGCACACGGAGTTGGAGCATCAACATTCAGTGATTGGTGGGCTTATAAATATGAAGTAATTGATGCGATTCCTTATAACGCATCGATTATGAATAATCTGGGAATCACCGTTGCCATTAATAGTGATGATGCTGAAATGTCGCGGAGATTGAATCAAGAAGCTGCAAAGTCTGTCAAATATGGTGGAATGAGTGAAGAAGATGCTTGGAAAATGGTTACCATTAATCCTGCAAAATTATTGCATATTGATAATGAAGTTGGAAGTATAAAAGAAGGGAAAGTTGCCGATTTGGTTTTGTGGTCTGACCATCCTCTTTCAATTTATGCTAAAGCTGAAAAGACATTGATTGATGGAGCTGTTTATTTTGATATTGAAAAAGACAAACAACAAAGAGCAGCCATTAAAGTTGAAAGAAACAAACTCATTAATTTAATGAGAAATGAAAAAGGAAATAGTTCTAAAAAGAAGAAACCGACCAAAAAGAAACGCAAAATTTATACTTGTGAATCGGAGTAAGTAGTAGCTGTAGGCTGTAGGCTGTAGGCTGTAGGCTGTAGGCTGTAGGCTGTAGGC
>JAJRQR010000205.1 GCA_024280145.1 Bacteroidota bacterium | reverse complement strand
TCTGAGCATAAAAAACACTTTAAAAAATAACTATTTTATTAACAAAAAAAAGGGTTAAAACCGTTAATAACTATCGGTTTTATTGTTTTGATATTCGTAAGTTTTTTTGTCCTTTTACTACTATTCACAGTATAGGGTATAGTTTTTGACTTATTAAAGTAATTATACTATTTTTAGACGCTTAGGATTTATATAATATGGACGATAATTTTTCACCAAGAGTAAAGGATGTAATTGCTTTTAGCAAAGAGGAAGCATTGCGCTTAGGTCACGAGTTTATTGGTACCGAACATTTAATGTTAGGATTGATTCGTGACGGAAATGGCAAAGCTGTTTCAATTTTAAACACCTTAGAGGTAGACTTAAATCACCTTCGTAGAAAGGTTGAAATCTTAAGCCCTGCCAATCCTAATTTAGTTAGTCAGGAAAATGAAAAGAAAAATCTTCATTTAACCCGTCAAGCGGAAAGAGCTTTAAAGACCACTTTTTTAGAAGCAAAATTGTTTCAAAGTACGTCTATAAATACTGCACATTTACTTTTGTGTATTTTAAGAAATGAAAATGACCCTACCACAAAATTATTAAATAAGATGAAAATAGATTATGACGGCGTAAAAGATCAATTTAAATTATTGATTTCAAAAGATGAAGATTTTATAGAAGGTCCAAAATCGGAAGCATTTCCTAACGATGATGATTTACCTGCAGACCAACCTGGAAAAGAAAATATTTTTACTGGAGGTACTACAAAATCTAGTAAGAAGTCGAAAACCCCTGTTTTGGATAACTTCGGAAGAGACCTAACATATATGGCTACAGAAGGAAAATTAGACCCTGTAGTAGGTCGAGAAGCTGAAATACAACGTGTTTCACAGATACTTTCTAGAAGAAAAAAGAACAATCCATTACTTATTGGTGAGCCAGGTGTTGGTAAATCTGCTATTGTTGAAGGATTGGCATTGCGAATTGTACAACGAAAAGTATCTCGTATTTTATTTGACAAACGTGTTGTTACTTTAGATTTAGCAAGCTTAGTTGCCGGAACAAAATACCGTGGACAGTTTGAAGAGCGGATGAAAGCCGTTATGAACGAGCTTGAAAAAAACGATGATATCATTTTATTTATTGATGAAATTCATACTATTGTTGGTGCAGGTGGAGCAACGGGTTCTTTGGACGCTTCCAATATGTTTAAACCTGCTTTAGCGAGAGGCGAACTGCAATGTATTGGTGCTACTACTTTAGATGAATACCGTCAGTATATTGAAAAGGACGGTGCTTTAGAAAGACGTTTTCAAAAAGTAATTGTAGAGCCAACATCGGTGGAAGAGTCTATTGAAATACTTCAGAATATTAAGGACAAATACGAAGCGCATCACAATGTGGAATATACAGATGAAGCTATTGAGGCTTGTGTAAAGCTAACCAATCGTTACATGACGGAGCGTTTTTTACCAGACAAAGCGATTGATGCTTTGGATGAAGCGGGTTCAAGAGTTCATATAACAAACATTCACGTTCCAGATAAAATTTTGGAAATTGAAGAAAAATTACAAGAAGTAAGAGAGCTTAAAAACAAAGTCGTTAAAAAGCAGAAATACGAAGAAGCAGCCAAGCTTCGTGATGATGAAAAAAATCTCGAAAAAGAATTAACCATTGAACAAGAAACTTGGGAAAAAGAATCGCAATTGCATCGCGAAACAGTTTCAGAAGCAAATGTTGCTGAAGTAGTATCTATGATGACAGGAGTTCCTGTTAATCGTATCGCTCAAACTGAAAGCACAAAACTTGCCGCTTTACCAGATAGAATTAAAGGAAAAGTTATTGGTCAAGATGAAGCAGTTACCAAAGTTGTGAAAGCAATTCAACGAAATAGAGCTGGATTAAAAGACCCAAATAAGCCTATTGGTTCATTTATATTTTTAGGTCAAACAGGAGTAGGTAAGACACAGTTAGCCAAAGTATTAGCTCAAGAACTTTTTGACTCGGACAATGCTTTAATTCGTATTGATATGAGCGAATATATGGAGAAGTTTGCCATCTCTCGTTTGGTAGGTGCTCCTCCAGGGTATGTGGGTTATGAAGAAGGCGGACAGCTTACTGAAAAAGTTAGAAGAAAGCCCTACTCTATTATTTTATTAGATGAAATTGAAAAAGCACATCCAGATGTATTTAATATGATGCTTCAAGTATTGGATGATGGTTTTTTAACCGATAGCTTAGGAAGGAAAATCGATTTTAGAAATACTATTATTATAATGACTTCTAATATTGGTTCTCGACAGTTAAAAGACTTTGGACAAGGTGTTGGTTTTGGTACTTCAGCAAAAACAACTCAGGCAGATGCACATACAAAAAGTGTGATTGAAAACGCTTTAAAGAAAACTTTTGCCCCAGAATTTCTTAACAGAATTGATGATGTGATTGTGTTTAACTCTTTAGACAGAGAAGATATTCATAAAATCATTGATATTGAATTATCAAAACTTTACAACCGAATTGATGGTTTGGGTTATAAACTAAAACTTTCTGCGGCTGCAAAAGATTATATTGCAGATAAAGGATTTGATAAGCAATACGGTGCAAGACCTTTAAAACGTGCTATTCAGAAATACATTGAAGATGCTTTAGCTGAAGAAATCATCAACACTAAATTAAAAGAAGGTGATAGTATTTCAATGGATCTTGATAAAAAGAAAAAAGAATTGACGATTAAAATAATTAAGAAAAAGAAGAAAACTGAATCGTAACTCCTCTACTTAATTACAATTAAAGAGCAGCATTTTATTTATTAAAAAGTGCTGCTTTCTACTTTATGGAAAACAAAAAAGAAATCAAAGATAGAATTGATGAAGAAATAATTCAAACAGAAGAATCTATTCTAAAATACCAAGAACTCACTCAACCTATTGCTCCCGATTGCGCTATTGGTAGAGTTTCTCGAATGGATGCTATTAATAATAAATCGGTAAATCAACTTGCTTTACGGAATGCTGAGATAAAGTTAAAAAACCTAAAAATGGCACTTTCAAAAATTAATGATTCAGATTTTGGAATTTGTATTCGATGTAATAAGCCCATCCCTTTAGGAAGAATATTATTAATGCCACAAGTAATTACTTGCGTTAATTGTGCTAGATAATTATTAAATTCGAGCTAATATTTGTAATTTTA
>JAJRQR010000204.1 GCA_024280145.1 Bacteroidota bacterium | reverse complement strand
CTGTAACGCCCTCGAGTTGGTGTGTTGTTAGACGTGGGCGTATATGGTGTAAATACTCGGACTCCGTCAATGAAAATCTGGGTTTCCTCAGCATCGCCACCTCGAACAAAAAGACGACCGTCTTCAGCAACTGTAGTCGTTCCTGGCAAAGTTTGTAAAGCACCAACAAAATCACCTAAAGCACTTGCTGTTGTAACTACGTCTAAAGGTTTTAATACCGAAACTTTACTATTATCACTTGCTTCAAAAGTCCCTGCACTAATCACTACTGTATCTAAAGAATTAACATCTTCTCGTAACTTTATTGTAAGGTTTTTCATTTCTAAAACTGACACTGTGAGGCTATAATTTTCAAAAGAAAGAAAAGAAACAACGAGTGTGTGTACACCTTGCTCAGAAGTTTCAAAAGAAAAATTTCCATTTTCATTAGAGGAAGTCCCATCGTAAGCTCCTTCTAAATAAACATTAGCACCAAGAATTGGAGTTCCATTTGCTTCTGTTACTTTTCCTGAAATAGTTGTCTGTGAAAATGCAACAAAAGGCATTAAAGCTCCTAAAAGAGTAAGAATAATGATTACGATTAATTGATTTTTTGAAACCTTCATAGTTTTAGATTAATTTGCTGGTACAAAAATGTAGGATTTATATTTAGTTTCAGAAAAAAAATAACTCAACTGTAAATTTATCAATCTCAATTGTAAAAAATAGTATATTCGGATACTAAATATAATTATAATGACCGATTCAAAAAAAATAGACCAATACATTGAGAAACATTCACAATGGAAAAAACAATTAAATGAATTACGAGCTATTTTTCTGCAAACCGAATTAATTGAAGAAGTAAAATGGGGTGCTCCTGCTTATACTTTAAACGGAAGTATAGTCTCAGGGTTGGGCGCTTTTAAAAATCATTATGCTATTTGGTTTCATCAAGGAGTATTTTTAAAAGACAAGAAAAAACAATTGGTAAATGCACAAGAAGGTAAAACCCAAGCCTTACGACAATGGAAATTTATAGCTAAAGATACTATTGATTCTGAATTGGTATTAGGCTATATTTTGGAAGCAATAGAAAATAGCAAAGCTGGAAAAAAATTAAAACCGAAACCAAAAAAAGAACTAGACATTCCAAAACTATTGAAAAATGAGTTTAAGAAAAACAAAGTCTTTAATAATAGCTTTAAAAAATTAACACCAGGAAAACAACGAGAATATGCAGAGTATATAAGTACTGCAAAACGAGAGGCAACACAAATTTCTCGTTTGGAGAAAATAGCACCTATGATTAAGGAAGGAAAAGGACTGCATGACAAGTATAAAAATTGTTAGTTGTACTATTTTAGGGCTTACTCCAAATTTACTTATACACTAAACAAACTAAGCAAACATTCTGTTTTTTGGAGGTGCCATTACAATTCAGTGGTCTCAAAAATAAACTCACAAACCCAATATTACAAATAATTCTCTTCAACTTGTAACAATATTTATACAACGGCTACTAACTGATTAATTAACTCTCCATCATTGAACAAAGAACTCGAACATAGTTTTGTAATTCAACTAGAAAAGAATCAAAACATCGTGCATAAAATCTGTAGGTTATACACCCACGATCAAGATTCGCATAATGATTTGTTTCAGGAAATCACTATACAATTATGGCGTGCATTCCCGAAGTTTCGGGGCGATTCTAAATTTAGTACTTGGATGTATCGTGTGGCCTTAAACACGGCTATAACACTTTACCGAAAGTCTAAAAGACGTATTAATACTCAAGATTTTGAGTCGATTAGTTTTAAAATTAAAGCGGAAGAATACGACGATACTATAGAGCAACAATTAAAATTGATGTATGGCGCCGTTAAAAAACTAAACGATATTGATAAAGCATTGGTCTTCCTATATTTAGAAGACAAATCGTACCGAGAAATTTCGGAAACATTAGGAATAACTGAAGTAAATGCTAGAGTAAAAATGAACAGAGCTAAGGAAAAATTACGTAAAATATTAAATCCGTAACCACTATGGATCAATTAGATAAATTAAAAAAAGAATGGCAATCTAGGGAACAAGAACTCCCCAAGATTTCCTATAACGACATTTACAAAATGTTGTTAAAAAAGTCCTCTTCCATAGTGAAGTGGATTTTTATCATCAGTGTAGCTGAATTATTATTTTGGATAGGACTTTATTTTATTATTCCTGAAGATAATATGAAATTAATGCACGAAATGGGAATTGGTAATATCATGTATTATGCAAATATTATTCATTTTATTGTTTTTGGAATATTTATATTTTTATTTTATAAAAACTATCAATCTATTCAAGTAACTGACAATACTAAAATGTTGATGAAAAACATTTTAAACACCCGAAAAACAGTACGTTATTTTGTGTTTTATAATGTGGGAATGTTTATCGTTTCAAGTATCGTTATTGACTCTTTCTTCTACACCAATAGCAACAAACTATATAATGTTATGGATTTTGCTAGCAAAGGAGTGCCTCAAGAAAACTTTGCCAATGTATTTATCATCGCACAAATATTGGTTGGAATTGTAGTTATAGGATTGCTAATACTATTTTATTGGTTAGTTTATGGAATACTTTTAAAACGACTTAAAAGCAATTATAAAGAATTAGAAAAAATGGAAGATTAACAAGACTTCCCTCAATCAAAACGACTGTTTACTCAATAGTCGTTTTTTTATGGCTAAAATTTTAGTGATTTGAATTAAATCTTAAAATACAACCATTATGAAGAAAATAATTACAATTAGTATTCCAAAGCCCTGTCATGAAGATTGGAAAAAAATGACACCTACCGAAAAAGGGAAATTCTGTAAAGTTTGTACCAAAGAAGTTTTTGATTTCACCAACGTTTCTGATGAAGAATTAGTAAAAAAAGTTTACAATAAAGAGAAACTCTGTGGGAGATTTAAATCCTCACAACTTAACAGAGAATTGATCTTGGAACGTAAAAGTAAGTTTTCGGTTACTTCACTTGTTACCTCATTTTTATTGCCTTTAACTTTATTAGCTTCCTTAAAAACAGAGCCAAGTAATAAAAGCTCTAAACTACAAGGTAAATTCTATAAACTAGATATAAAGAAGAACAGTTCTGATAAACTACAAATAATTACTAATGGAAAAATTATAGGTAAAAACGGAAAACCTCTTTTTGATGTTGAAATAACTATTAAAGGCTTTAAAAAAACAGAATTTAGTGGTTTAAATGGTGACTATAGAATAGCCTCTGATAATGATGAAGTATTAGTATTTAAAAAAGAAGGTTTTATTTCTCAAGAAATAATTTTAACAACAAAGTCTGAAACAATTAATATTACTTTATTAAAAGAAGAACTAGATTTAAAAGCAAAAAATACAGGGAAAACATCTTTTAAAAAAACTATTAAAACACAAAAGGATTCAATACCTGACAACAAACAAGATTCTTCAAAATTAATAATAAAAGGAAATACTATAGATGATACTGGCATCCCACTTCCAGGTGTGAACATTGTTGTAAAAGGCACTTCAATTGGGAGTCAATCAGATTTTGATGGAAATTTTAAATTAGATGTAGATAAAAATGCTGTATTGGTGTTTAGTTATGTTGGTTTTAATACGGAGGAAGTTACTTTATCAAACATTAATAATGTCAATTTACAAATGCAGATGAATGAAGATTGGGCAGGTGAAATTATTATCACAGGCGGAATTAATTATGACTATTCAAAAGAATTAATGGGTTTTAAAAAATCATCTTACGATTCAGAACCAACAGAATGGAGAAAAAAAGCACAAATTTCATTTGATAATGAAAAAGAGTTTAGTCGTATTAAAAAAGAACGTAAAAAAGAGATTAGAAAAAATAAACGAGGTAAAAAAAAATTAATTTTTTAATTTTAAGGCAGCCATTCTTTTTTAAAGTTTGGCTTTCTTTTTTCGAGGAAAGCATCACGGCCTTCTTTAGCTTCGTCTGTCATATACGCCAATCTTGTTGCTTCACCTGCAAATACTTGTTGCCCTACCATTCCGTCGTCGGTAAGATTCATCGCAAATTTCAGCATTTTAATAGAAGTTGGAGATTTGGCTAGTATTTCTTGTGCCCATTCAAATGCGGTATTCTCAAGGTCTGCATGAGGGATTACAGCGTTTACCATTCCCATATCATAAGCTTCTTGTGCATTGTAATTTCTTCCGAGGAAAAATATTTCACGTGCTTTTTTCTGACCTACCATTTTAGCAAGATAGGCACTTCCATAACCGCCATCAAAACTGGTTACATCGGCATCGGTTTGCTTAAAAATCGCATGTTCTTTACTTGCCAATGTCAAATCGCAAACCACGTGAAGACTATGTCCTCCTCCTACTGCCCAACCCGGAACCACACAAATTACAGCTTTTGGCATAAAACGAATCATACGTTGTAAATCCAAAATATTGAGTCGATGATAACCATCTTCACCCACATAACCTTGATGCCCACGAGCTTTTTGATCACCACCACTACAAAAACTATAAATTCCATCTTTAGTTGAAGGGCCTTCCGCTGAAAGCAATACTACACCAATCGACGTATCTTCCTGTGCATCATGAAAAGCATCTAATAATTCACTGGTAGTTTTGGGTCTAAATGCATTTCGAACATCGGGGCGATTAAAAGCGACACGCGCCACACCGTCACATTTTTTATAAGTAATATCGTCGTATATTTTTACTGTTTTCCAGTTGGGAGATTTCATTATTTTGTATTTTAGCGTAAATATAATAATTCCTGCGTAGGCAGGAATCTAATAAACTTTAAAATATATTTTTACTGCACTTCGACTGCGCTCAGTGTGACATATAAACAAACCTTATAAACTTATGAAAAAAATATTTATTTTCTTCGGAATTGCATTAAGTAGCTTATTTATTTCAGCTCAAGAAATGTACAAATTCACTGACGTGATTGATATAGATGCAACGCCCGTTATCAGTCAAGGAAACACAGGGACTTGTTGGAGTTTTTCGACTTCTTCATTTTTAGAATCTGAAATCATTAGACTTACTGGAAAGCAAATTGATATTTCTGAAATGTATAATGTTAGAAATACTTACCCTAAAAAAGCTTATAACTATGTGATGCTACAAGGAAAAGCTCAATTTGATGAGGGTGCATTGGCTCACGATGTTTTTAACAGTGTTCATGATTTCGGACTGGTTCCTGTTGATTCTTATAGCGGTTTAATTGGAAATAACACCCATCATAACCACGCAGAAATGGTGGCCGTTTTAACTTCCATGTTAGATACTTATATTAAGAACCCTGGGAGAAAGTTAGACCCGAAATGGAAAGAGGCATTCGCTTCTGTTTTAGACGTTTATTTAGGCAAAAATGTGACTGAATTTACTTTTGAAGGAAAAAAATACACCCCACTTCAATTTGCAGAAATGGTGAAAATTAATGCAGATGATTATGTAAATATTACTTCGTTTACACAAGCACCTTTTTATAGTAATTTCATCTTAAACATTCCTGATAATTTTAGTAATGGAAGTTTTTACAACCTACCGATAGATGAATTGATTCAGGTTATTGATAATGCCTTAGAAAATGGATTTACCGTTGAAATAGATTGTGATGTTTCTGAAAAAACCTTTTCTTCTAAAGATGGTGTTGCAGTAATTCCTTCAAATCCTTTAAATAATTTAAAAGCTTTGCATAGTATTTACCCTGAAATGGAGGTTACCCAAGAGTATCGTCAGCAAGAATTTGAAAATTTCAAAACAACTGATGATCATTTAATGCATATCACCGGTACCGTGAAAGATCAAAACGGAAATAAATATTACAAAGTAAAAAATAGTTGGGGAACCGATGAGAAAAGAACCAAATTTGATGGTTATGTTTATTTTAGTGAAGCGTATGTTCGTTTAAAAACGATAAGTATTACACTTCATAAAGATGGAGTTCCTAAAAATATTGCTAAAAAAATAGCATTGTAATATCAATATTATAAAGCTATTTAAAAGTGAATTTAATGTCAGTTTGAGCGCAGTCGAAAACAGGAACCTTTCGACTGCGCTCAAGGGGACAAATAAGTCTAATTGTTACTTTTTATAAAATCTATTTGAAGTTTGTAAACATTACTTCACTCGCATAAAACGGAACATTCGTAAAATCCAATTGGATAAAGGATGGGTACCTCGTTTTCTTAAGTCGATATACCAACCAATTTTTTTAACTAAAGGAATTCTATGTGTTTCAACAAACTCGATTAATGTTCCTTCGGGTGCTTGAATGTATGCGAAATTTCCTGCAGCTTCACCCATATCAAATGTGTCCATTGCTTTGGCACTATCTACGGTAAATGGAAATCCGTTTTCTTTTACTTTTTCTCGAAGAGAATCCATATCATTGATATCGAAACAAAGATGTATAAATCCAGGATCTCCCCAAATTCTTCCTTTATAAATATCCTTTTGTTCGCTATTCAAAACTTGTACTAATTCAATTTCAGATTTTCCAAATAAAGCTGAAAAAGCCCCATTTTTAACATCGGAATGTCTTAATAAAACTCTACGGAATTTGTTTTTCCCTCCCTGTAATTCAGAATAATCATCAAAAGTCCCTGTTTCATCATAAACCACCGTATCATAACCTAAAATATCACGATATACTCGAAGCGATTCTTCTATATTTTTAACACCTATTACGGTTCCAAAAACACCTCCGTTCACTGCTTTTTCCTTTTTAAATACTTCTGAAAATTCTTTAACTTCCCAAAGATTATTATAGATATCTTTTAAATAAAAATGCTTATTCCCTACTGGGTCTTTAGTGATTTCTCCTAATAAATTCAACCCTGAAGCTTTGTATTTATTATAAGCCGTCTCTACATTATCAGATTTTAGTACTCCAATATTGATTCCTAAATCACCCAATTGAATTTCGAAGGAAATGGTTTCTGGTTTTTTTCCTGTATGTTGCCAAATTTCAAATCCACCACCACCTTCCATATTTAAGGCTAAAATGGCACGTCTTTCTCTAGGTTTTCCATCAGTATGAGTCAACATCAACTCGGCAGTTTCTTCAGAATCAAACATCAAAATGTCCATCGAAAAATGCTCCCGATACCATTTAAATGCTCTGTCAACGTTCTCTACTCCTACTCCTAATTGTTGAATTCCGTTAATTTTCATACTTGCTTTTCTGTTTTCAAATATAATTATAAAGGTTTAACTCTGGAAGATAAGTAATAGTATAATCTAGGAAAAAATCTGCGAATATGAACCATAATTAATTCGCTTCCTCCCAATAATATTTCTTTTCGTTCCTTCTGAAGTTTTCTCACAATTATTTTTGCAGCTTTCTCAACTTCCATTCCAGCACCTTGTCCCTCATCCATTTTGCTATGAGACTTTCCGTCTTTACCAATTGCATTGATAGAAATATTGGTTTTAATCCTACCCGGAATTATCATTGAAACAGATATATTATTGGAAACATTTTCTGCTCTTAAACTTTCAAAAAAACCGTGTAAAGCTTGTTTTGTTGCCGAATAAGAAGAACGATATGGAATACCAAATTTCCCAACAATACTAGTTGTTACACCAATTTGAGCACCGCCATTTTTAATCATTGTTGGCAAAACCATTTTAGTTAGAGCTATGGTTCCGAAGAAATTAACTTCAAATATTTTTAGATCTACAGACAGTGGAGTTTCACTTACAAAAGAACGTTGACTAATACCACCAAAATGATACAATCCATCAATTTTAGATTCTTGTTCTAGAACAGTTTTTGCAGCTTCTCTTATAGAGTTTTCATCGCCCAAATCAAAAGGAACAACCCTCGTTGTGCTTCCGTTTTTATGGCAAATTTCTGCTACTTCATTTAGTGCATTTTCTTTTCTTCCAGATAGAATTAGATGAAGTTTTTTTAAAGATAATTCAATGGCAACAGCCCTTCCAATTCCTGAAGAAGCTCCTGTAATCCACACTGTTTTTCCTTTAAAATTCATTTGTTTCTCTTTTCAGAAAGGCACGAAGATACTAGTAAATTTAAATTTAGAAAAAGAAATTGAGAAGATAGATACTAATATTTTCATCTAATTATATTGTATTTTCAACTTTTGAAATAATATTGCCTAAAATTAAAATTGAATACTCGAAGTAAATGAATAAAAAAATAAGCTTAAAAGAAGCCATATCCATAGGAATTGGCGGTATGGTTGGCGGCGGAATCTTTGCCGTGCTCGGTTTAGCGGTTTCGTTGGCAAAAGGCGGAACACCTATCGCATTTCTTTTTGCAGGTATGATTGCATTAATTACTTCGTATAGTTATGTAAAACTTTCACAAACTTTCCCAGATCGTGGCGGAACGGTAAAATTTATTAATGAAGGTTTTGGCATTTCACTTTTTAGTGGCGGAATCAATAATTTACTTTGGATAAGTTATATTATTATGTTGTCGCTTTATGCCTCCGCTTTTGGTTCTTATGCTCCTAATTTATGTGAAATTACTTCAAACAAAACAATTAACTTTCATATTTATGCTAGCGGAATTGTAGTTATTGCAACTGCCATCAACTATTACAGTATTAAAGTGGTTGGTACAATTGAAGCTTGGGCGGTGATTATTAAATTAATCATCTTATTGTCTTTTGTTGTTATTGGGGGTTATGGACTCTTCGGAAATGAAAATATAAGTCAATTAGCTATTGAAAACTGGGAAAACCCTATCCAATTAATAACAGGCGGAATGGTCATTTTTGTTGCTTACGAAGGATTTGAACTCATTGCAAATGCAGTTCCAGATTT
>JAJRQR010000203.1 GCA_024280145.1 Bacteroidota bacterium | reverse complement strand
GAATTTGCTCCGGCACAGTTTCAGATGTCTAAAAAAGACGGAAAAACAGTGCTGCTAAATTCGGTGGATAAAAAAGGGTTTCATACCATCAAATCTCAAGATCACTCCATTTTAGATTCCTGTGAAAAAGCGGCAGAATCTTGCCCTGTTAAGATTATTGTTGTGAAGGATGTCTAATTAATGCCTTCTTTTTTTTGGCTAAAAAAATAATTTCCAAAAATTAAGCCTAAATTTTATAATCAATTCCAAAAATTAAGCCTAATATTTGGAATATAATCCAAAAATTCGGTATATTTGATTGTTTAATAATAACAAAATGCTACATTTTAATCGGAATTACATAAAAACCATCAACTATTGGTTGCAACAAAATAAGGTGATTATCCTTTATGGAGCAAGGCAAGTAGGGAAATCTACCATACTTTCTATGCTTCAAAAAACCACAGAAAAATTTAAAATTCTTAATTGTGAGAACAATGCTGTGGCAAATGCTTTATCCGAAAACAATACAGACAGAATTAAATTGCTTTTTGGCGATGCAAAAGTGGTGGCTTTAGATGAAGCACAAAAGATTGAAAACATAGGAGCAGTATTAAAATTTATTCACGATAGCGAGGCTATAAATTGTAAAATTATTGCCACCGGTTCAAGCAGTTTCAATTTATCTAATAAAATTACCGAGCCTTTAACGGGAAGGAATGTAAAAATTCACGTTTACCCTTATTCATTAGAAGAACTTTTTACAAACAAAAGTGGTTTGTGGGTTTTGGAAAATCTAGAATCCTTATTGGTTTATGGAAGTTATCCCGAAGTGTTTAATATTTCGTTGGATCGGCGTGCAAATTTCCTTCAGAATTTAGCGGGAGATTATTTATATCAAGACATTTTACAACAAGAACGCTTAAAAAACTCAAGAGATTTAAAAAAATTATTGCGAGCTTTAGCCTTGCAAATTGGGAGTGAAGTAAGTTATAACGAACTCGGAAATTTATTGGGTTTGTCTTCAAAAACCGTTGAGCGTTATATCGATTTGCTTCAGAAGAATTTTATATTAATTCAGTTGGACAGTTTTAGTAGAAACTTACGAAATGAGTTGAAAAAAAGCAAGAAAGTCTATTTTGTAGATTTAGGAATTCGGAATGCACTTTTATCTAATTTTAACCCATTGGATGTACGAACCGATGTGGGTGCTTTATGGGAAAATTTTTGTGTGATAGAACGCTATAAAGCCAATTCAATAAAGGAACGGTTCCGAAATATGTATTTCTGGAGAACTTACGATCAAGCCGAAATAGATTTAATTGAAGAGTACGATGGAGCATTAGACATCTATGAATTCAAATACCGAAAAACAAAGAAAATAAAATTTCCAGCAAGCTTTATTAATAATTATGAAGTGCGAAATACCAGTATTATTAGCAATGGGAATTTTGAAAAATTGATGGAGTAGTATAAACTTGAAAAGTATTAATCTGTAAAGTTTAATATTTTATACTCTTGATTTTCTAAATCAAAATAACCAAAATACAATTTATTATTGTGGAGAGAAATAGTAACAGCGTCTTCGTGTTTTAAATGATCTTCAAACTCTTCTATTTTATCAAAAACGTTTTCCTTTATCTCTCCTTTTTGGTGTTCAAATTGCTCATTAAAAAGTGACTTTATATAGGTAGATTTAGTTGAAGAGTAATTACCATAACTTACATATGTCATGTTGGGAGGTGAAACACTAACAGCTCCAGATGATGTCATCGTCATAGCTCCGCCTCCAGTCATCATCATTCCGCCACCACCGCCAGAGGATATTTCTTTAGTTCCCCCAAGAGTAATTTGATAATTAGCACCTATTTTGTATGCAGAAATACCCAAATCACCAGCTGTAATTTTTCTTAAATATTTAGCAGTCACTTCCATTTCTCTTTTCCCACCCAAAGGAGATGCAATCTTTTCTTGTATTATTGGCGTGTTTTTTATGCTAATAGGAGCATCAATATTAATTTCGTGTTTTTTTATTAAATTTCCTGTTTCAAAATTTCTAACGGAAAAAACCATTTTGTCTTTAGAGCTTTGTATCTGAAAGAAAAGGTCATTAAAAATATAGGAATTACTTTTTTTAAAGAGATGTACAGGATCTTTGTCTTTATCTATTTTCCTTTCGGAAAGTTTGAAGCTATTCAAGTCTAAAGTAAAAATTAGTGTGTAATTATTAAAATTATCAAAAGTGAAAATAAATGAATTGTTATTGGTATATAATTTATTTAGTTCCGAAGTAGTCTCAATAGAATTTGGAATTTTGTTATCAATTTTCGTTAATTGAATTATATTACCTTGTAAAAGAGATGATTTTAATTTTTGATCATCCTCTGGGTCATTTTTTTGTAGGAGCAGATTATATAATGAAATGTTATTTTCAAAAGGAATTACAGTTTTAACAAACGCCTTATCAACTAATTCTCTAATTATTAACTCATTACTTTTTTTAGTGATTGTAAGTAAAAAGAATCGATTATTTAAAGATATAGAACTAATGTATTCTTCTTTCTTTAATACTAAATCAATT
>JAJRQR010000202.1 GCA_024280145.1 Bacteroidota bacterium | reverse complement strand
TGTTATCCAAAAACAAATTAGTGCTGCTTTTTTTCTATTTTTGCATATCTTAAAAAAAACAAATAAAACCCAACCTGTGAAATTTACAGCAGCTCAAATAGCCGAAATATTAGAAGGAGAAGTAGAAGGAAACCCAGATGTAGAAGTATCGAAGTTATCGAAAATTGAAGAAGGAGTCAATGAAAGTTTAAGCTTTCTTGCCAACCCAAAATATACACAATACATATATACTACAAAGGCTTCGGCAGTAATTGTTAATTCAGATTTTAAACCGGAACATACCATTGAAGCAACTCTAATAAGGGTTGAAGATGCTTATAAATCTTTTTCAAAATTATTGGAATATTACAATCAAGTAAAAATGAATAAAACAGGAATTGAACAACCTGTTTTTGTTTCAGAAAGTGCTTCTTATGGTGATAATATATATATAGGTGCATTTGCTTATTTAGGCGATAATGTAAAAATAGGTAATAATGTAAAGGTGTATCCTAATGTTTATATTGGCGATAATGTTGTTATTGGAAATGGAGTTACTTTATTTTCAGGAGCTAAAATATATTCAGATACTGTCATTGGGAATAATTGTGTAATTCATAGTAGTGCCATTTTAGGTGCAGATGGTTTCGGATTTACTCCAAATGAAAAAGGAGAATTTATAAAAGTACCACAAACAGGAAACGTTATTATTGAAGATAACGTAGATGTAGGAGCTGCGACTTCAATAGATAGAGCAACATTAGGATCTACAATTATTAGAAAAGGAGTGAAATTGGATAATCATATCCAAATTGCCCATAATGTTGAAATAGGAAAAAACACGGTAATTGCTGCTCAAACAGGAATTGCTGGATCTACTAAAATTGGAGAAAGCTGTATGATTGGCGGACAAGTAGGAATTGTTGGTCATATAGTTATTGGTAATAATGTGCGTATTCAAGCACAAAGTGGTATCGGAAGAAATGTTAAAGACAATGAAGCAATTCAAGGGTCGCCAGCATTACCTTATAGTGATTATAACAAAAGTTATGTGCATTTTAAAAACCTACCAAAAATAATAAACAGACTAAACGCTTTAGAGAAAAAATTGTAATGATGATTAATCTTGAAATAAAACAACGCACTATTTCGAAAGAAGTAACATTAACTGGTGTGGGATTACACACGGGTAATGAAGTTACTATGACTTTCAAACCTGCATCCGATAATTTTGGCTATGCTTTTAAAAGAGTCGATTTAGAAGGGAGCCCAATAATTGAAGCACAAGCTTGTTATGTACCGCAAACACAAAGAGGCACAAACCTTGAAAAACATGGAGTTAGTATTAACACTTCAGAACACGTATTAGCAGCATTAGTTGGTTTACAAATTGATAACTGTTTAATAGAATTAAATGCTTCTGAGCCACCAATTATGGATGGATCTTCTAAATATTTTGTTGAAATTTTAGAAGAAGCAGGTGTTGTTGAACAAAATGAATTTGTTGAAGAATATGTAGTAAAGGAAATCATTACATTTAAAGATAAAAATACTGGAAGCGAACTAATGATAATGCCTTCAGATACTTATGAAGTGACTACGATGGTTGATTTTGGCACCAATGTATTAGGAACTCAAAATGCATCAATAAATAATATATCTGAATTTAAAAAGGAGATTTCAAACGCAAGAACATTTAGTTTTTTACACGAAATTGAAATGTTGCTAGATAATGGTCTTATTAAAGGAGGTGATTTAAATAACGCTATTGTTTATGTTGATAAAGAATTATCTCCCGAAACAATGGAGAAGCTAAAAGTAGCTTTCGGAAAAGATAGCGTTTCTGTTAAACCAAATGGGATTTTAGATAACTTAACGCTTCATCAACCTAACGAGGCAGCTAGACACAAGCTATTAGATGTAGTTGGAGATTTAGCTTTAATTGGAACCAGAATTCGAGGAAAAGTCATTGCTAATAAACCCGGACACTTTGTAAATACTCAATTTGCAAAAAAAATGGCAAAGATTATCAAAATTGAAAAACGAAATAAAGTCCCAAAATTCGATTTATCAAAACCACCCGTAAAAGATATTAATGCAATAATGGATATGTTGCCACATAGACCTCCGTTTTTGTTAGTGGATAAAATATTAGAACTCTCAGATTCTCATGTGGTAGGATTAAAAAATGTTACGATGAACGAACCGTTTTTCGTTGGGCATTTTCCAGGAGCACCAGTTATGCCAGGAGTTTTAATTGTTGAAGCAATGGCACAAGCAGGAGGGATTTTAGCTTTAAGTATGGTTCCAGATCCTGAAAATTATTTAACTTATTTCCTGAAAATTAATAATGTGAAATTTAAAAAACAGGTGAGCCCAGGAGACACATTAATTTTTGATTTGGTACTAGATGAACCCATCCGAAGAGGATTGGTACTTATGTCTGGGAAAGCCTATGTAAATGGAGAATTAGTGACCGAAGCAGAATTAATGGCAAAGATTGTAAAAACTAAAAACGTATAAATGATCGGGATGAATTTAAAATGTTCTTAAATGATGTTACAATCAAAAGCGAACACATTTTTACCCTTTTATCAAAATTAAAATAGAAAAATGAATCAACCTTTAGCATACGTACATCCGGGCGCAAAAATCGCCAAAAATGTAGTAATAGAACCCTTTACAACCATACATAATAACGTGATTATTGGTGATGGAACTTGGATTGGTTCAAACGTTACTATAATGGAAGGAGCTCGAATTGGAAAAAATTGTAATATTTTCCCAGGAACGGTAATTTCTGCAATTCCTCAAGATTTAAAATTTCAAGATGAAGAAACTACTGTTGTAATTGGTGATAATACTACATTAAGAGAATATGTTACCATAAATAGAGGTACTGTAGATCGAGGTAAAACTGTGATCGGAAAAAACTGTTTAATAATGGCGTATTGCCATATTGCACACGATTGTATAGTGGGTGATAATTGCATTTTTTCAAACAATAGTACTTTGGCTGGGCACGTAACGGTTGGTGATTATGTAATTCTTGCCGGTATGACTGCCGTTCATCAATTTTGTACTATTGGTCAGCACGCTTTTGTAACGGGAGGATCTCTGGTTCGTAAAGATGTACCACCTTATGCAAAAGGAGCTAGAGAACCTATGTCTTATGTAGGAATAAATTCTATTGGA
>JAJRQR010000201.1 GCA_024280145.1 Bacteroidota bacterium | reverse complement strand
TATTAGTTTTACAGCTACTGAAAAAATCTTCTTAAAAGTTTATTTACCAAAGTAATGGAACACTTATTATAGCGAGGGCAGTAGGATTGGAGATAATGTGTGTGGAATGTAATACGAGTAAATGATACTGTAATTTAGTGAACTCTGGTGCATTATAGGTGGCTTTAACGTGAAGTATCTATGGAGTATCGGTAAAGTATCTATGAAGTACCGATTAAAAATATTTGTTATATATTTATTTTTTTGAAAGCTATTTTTTATAAATGATAATCACTCCTCTTATTGCCGGTACACTTGCCTCCATGTTACACGTGATTTCTGGCCCAGACCATCTAGCAGCAGTAACACCTTTAGTTATAGAAACTAAAAGAAAAGGTTGGAAAATAGGTTTGTTTTGGGGTTTTGGACATTTGTTAGGAATGTTATTAATTGGTGTTTTGTTTCTATTATTTCAGGACTTTATTCCTATAGAAACCATTTCAGCATATAGTGAACAGATGGTTGCATTTGTTTTAATTGGAGTCGGTCTATGGGCTTTTTACAAAATATTTAATGAAGATAAAAACCATAATCATCCACATATTCATACTGAAAAAGATGCTTATATCCATATTCATAAACACGAACATAATCATAATGAGGCACATCAACATTCACATAAAAAAGTAATAAAGCAAAATGTAATTTCTTCTTTTGGAATTGGTTTTTTACACGGACTAGCAGGTGTTGCTCACTTTTTATTGTTGCTTCCTGTTTTAGGTTTTGAAAATCAAATTGAAGGAGTTCAATATATAATTGGATTTGCTATTGGAACCGTTTTAGCAATGACAACTTATGCGTTGATGCTAGGAAAATTAACCAATTTTTCAAAAACACAACACAATGAAACCTTTTTTAGAGGAATTCGTTTTGCAGGTGGGTTATTTGCAATAGTCATTGGTTTTTATTGGTTGTATTTGAGTTTTAGTTAGGACTTAAAGTTCCAAAATATTTTTGATTTCACAAATTACAATCCGATGGTTTCCTGTATCTGCGATGTACAACGTATCTTTATCTGTTGTAATTGAAAATGGCCAGTAAATAGCACTTTGTGTTCCTAAAAGGTTTTCTTTAAAATCGCTACTAGTTTGAAAGTTAGACCTTCCGATTAAAAAATCAGCGTTTTCATTATTCTTTGTCGGAATTTTACTAAAACCTAAAATTCTACTATTACCTGTATCGTTTACTAAAATTCCATCTTGATAAAAGCAGGCATCATAGGTCCAATTCAACGTGTTTCGTTCTGGTGCTAACCGAAATTGATTTTGACCACAAGCATCAAAATTTTCTTGTCCAATGATGATGTCTGCCTGTTTGTTGAAAGCATCCTTTTTATCATTCCAAATTAATACTCTGTAAAATTGAGTATCTGCAATCGCTAAATTTCCTTTCTCGTTTACTTTAATAGAATAGGGCCAAATAGGTTCGTTATTTTCGTAATCGCGGGTGTTAAAATTTGGTTTCCCTATTACGCTATCTGCTTTTGAATAATTTTTAGTAGGAATAGTGGCAAAAAACAATACTCTTCGGTTTCCAGTGTCTGCAATCCAAAGCGATTTTCCGTCAGAAAAAACACCGTAAGGCCAATTTAATGTTTGTGAAGTTGGATCGTTTCCAATTTTTCCATTTGGTAAATTAGAATAAAAATCTTTTTGTCCTAAAACCACATCTGCTGGTTGCGCATTTTTAGTTGGAATGGTATGCCAAATCAATACTCTATGATTCCAAGCATCTGCAACAATCATTTTTTTTCCATCGCTCCAAATACCCGAAGGATATAATAAAGTGTTTTCGTTTACCTCTCCACCAGCATTTCTACCAATTTCATCTACTTCTAATTGACCTAAAATTATATCTGGTTCTTGATATTCTGATGAAGGAATCTTATTCCAAATAAAAACTCTATTTCTTGCGGTGTCTGAAACAAATAACATATTATTCGCTACAAAAATACCTCGTGGTGCTAAAAAAGGGTTGTCTTTGGAGCCTTTAAAAAGCCTAGCGTTTTTTACTTTATCGCCTAAAGTATCAAAATTCATTTTAACAAATTCTTGGTAATTGCTCTCCAGGAAGCATACTTACTACACGTTTTCCGCCTATGGCACTTTCCATAATTACTTGTTTTGGATGTTCTGCAACGACTTCGCCTATGATTTTTGCATTGATTCCGTTATCGTCTTGTTGGAGTGTATTTAAAAATTCATCTGCAATACTTGCGTCTATAAAACTTAAAAACAGGCCTTCGTTTGCTACGTATAAAGGATCTAAGCCTAACAATTCGCAAGCAGCATTCACTTGTTCATCCATAGGTAAGTCATTTTGTTTTAATTCTATTCCTATTTCAGAGGATAAGGCTAACTCTTTTAAAACAGTAGCAATACCGCCACGAGTAGGATCTGTAACTAAATGAATATCATTACCAAATTCTTCTATTAAATTAATAATGGTATGGTTTAAGTTTGTGGTATCACTTAAAATTTCTGAATCAAATTCCAAACCTTCTCTAACCGACATTATTGCCATTCCGTGAGAAGCAATATTACCAGAAATGATAATCTTATCGCCAGTTTTTATCTTCTTGGCACTAATACTTGCTTTTGGATGAATGTTTCCAATACCAGAAGTATTGATAAATATCTTATCGCCTTTTCCTTTTTCTACTACTTTGGTATCTCCCGTTACTACTTGGACTCCTGCTTTTTCGCAAGCGAATTTTATAGAAGTCAGTATTTCCCAAAATTCAATCATTTTTAGACCTTCTTCAATAATAAAACTAAGAGATAAATATTTGGGAATTGCTCCACACATTGCCAAATCATTTACAGTTCCATTTACTGCCAACTCGCCAATATTCCCTCCAGGAAAAAAGATAGGAGACACTAAAAAACTATCTGTAGAAAACGCTAATTTTCCATTCATTTCTATAAATGCACCATCGTGTCTTTCGTCTAAAATATCATTGCTCAACAAATCGAAAACCCCTGTATCTAGCAGCTTATTTGTTAAAACTCCACCAGACCCG
>JAJRQR010000021.1 GCA_024280145.1 Bacteroidota bacterium | reverse complement strand
TTATTTATTTATTTCTTGGTGTTTTTCCTTTTTTAGATTTTGACCCTACACGAGACATTGCACATCTAAACCCGATATAATCTGTAGCCATATCTTGTGGAAAATAACGTCTTTGAGCTGGATCTAACCAATAGTCTCTATCTCTCCAAGAGCCACCTTTAAAAACTCTAACCTCATCATTTATTAAAGAAGTTCTAGTTGATGATTTGTCGTACTGACGATCTAAATTACCCGAACTATCAACATATACATGTTGTTTTGGAGAGTTATACATTTGTTTCTTATCGCTTATCTCTTCATCATCGCTGAATGAAGAGTAATAACGAGTTGACTTTTTATCTCCATCTCTGTAGTTTCTATTGTCACTTTTATCGAAATTAGTTCTTAAGTATGTTTCATTTTCATCAACTGGTACTTGGTATATTTCTCCAGGTAAGTTTCTAGCGATTATTTTTCCATTACTCAATGTATCATAAACAATAGAATCTGCTGTTACAATTTTTACCTTTCCGTCTTCTCCTATGTAATTTTTAGTGTATGTATTTCCTCTAAAATAGTTAAAATCATTAAATTCATCATCTACAATTGGTCTGTACACATCCGCTACCCATTCAGCAACATTTCCTGCCATATCATATAAACCGTAATCGTTTGCATCGTATGACATTACTTCTGCGGTAATATCAGCACCATCATCACTCCAACCAGCAATACCGCCATAATCACCATCTCCTTGCTTAAAATTAGCCATTTGATCGCCTTTTGATTTTCTTTTTCCAGAGCGTGTATATTGACCTGCCCAAGGATATTTTTTTCTACCTCTATAAACGTTGTAATTACGTAAACCAACTAAACCTAATGCAGCATATTCCCATTCTGCTTCAGTTGGCAGTCTATAGCCAGGTAATAAAATTCCATCTTTTCTTTGAACGAAAAGATTTGTACTATCCTTACTTCTTTTAGCTCTAGATTGTGATTGTTTACCTCCTCTTGTAATTGAGTCATTTCCTCCATAAGCCATTGTTGGAGAATTTAAATAGGTTTCAGTACTAAAGGTTTCACCAGCTTCTACATCATATCGAGCATTACGCGCGGTAAATCCTTCTTGTTCTAAAATATATTCGTTTACTCTATCTGTTCTCCATTTTGAAAATTCTACAGATTGAATCCAACTAACACCTACAACAGGATAATACGCATACGAAGGGTGACGTAAATAATTATTTGTCATTACTTCGTTAAATCCTAATCTGTTTCTCCAAACTAATGTATCTGGAATAGCTCCATTATAAATATTTTTATAATTTTCATCTGTTGGAGGGAAAACCTTCTTAAGCCAATCTAAATACTCTAGATACATGAAGTTTGTCACTTCAGTTTCATCCATATAAAAAGATTGAACATGTTGTTGGTTAGGACTATTATTCCAGTCATGCATTGGATCGTCTTGTACTTTACCCATGGTAAAAGTACCGCCTTCAATAAAAACAAGCCCTGGAGCTGTTTCTTGTTCTGTGGCTTTAGGAGACTGCATTCCGCCTTCTTTGGCGTTCATCTTCCAACCAGTTGCTCTAGAACTATCCTTATAGTTTCTAGACTTGTTGCAACTAACAATTAATGTCGTTGTAAATAATACAATAAATAGCTTAAAAGCTAGGTTTCTGTTAAAGTTCATAGTTTTCAGTTATGAAAAAATTGGGTTTGCAATATAGTAATTAACGATTATAAATCAATAATATTTTAAATTATATTGAACTGTTAGGTTTTATACGTTTTTACTACTGATTCCTTAAGAAACGAATTAGTTTTTATTTTATTATATAAAGTTTATTATTGATACAAACTTTAATAATAAAAGTTATACTAAGTGTATATTTGAAGCGTTATTTTATATGATGAAACAAAAGATACTTTATCTCAGCTTATTATTATGTCCAATATTCCTTTTGGCGCAATCTCCAACTATACATCTTGATTGGAATAGTAGCATAAACAACACCATTAGAGATGTTTCAAATAAAAAAAACAATACTAATACAAAAAGAAAGACGGCAACACCATTATTAAATCTAATTGTAGATCAAGATATGAAATACTATTACCAATGGGTTGACAATGGCTTTGCTGATGAAAATTCCTTAGTAGTTTCGAATATTAAATATAATGACTTAACAGCTATTGAATTAAAAAAAATAAATAAAAATACAATTCCAAAAAAGCTTACCTATTCAATTAATAGCGGCAAGGCAAGAGATATAATATATACTTCTATTTCTATTAGTCCTATTATTAAATCTAATGGAGTTTATAAAAAAATCACATCTTTTACTATTAAATACAACAAGAAACCTCGACAATTCGCCGGAAATAAAATGCTTTTGTCTAATTCTGTATTAGCTACTGGAAATTGGTATAAATTTAAAGTTGAAGATACAGGAATCTATAAAATTGATAAAAATTTCTTAGAAGATTTAGGAATAAATACTGATGGAATTAATCCGAAAAATATAAAAATATATGGTAATGGAGGTAAAGCTCTGCCTTTTTTAAACGAAGATAACAACCAATTTGATTTAATTGAAAACTCAATACAAGTTATTGGTGAAGCAGATGGTAGTTTTAATTCTAATGATTATATTTTATTTTATGGTATTGGTGCTTTAGGTTATCAAGGTGATGATTATGGCACTAATGTAAATCCATATAGTGACGACTCCTATTATTATATAACCGTTGATGGTGGTTTTGGAAAAAGAGTTCAAGAAATGGTAGAGCCTTCAGGGAGCCCGACATTATTAATCACACAATATAATGATTATCAGTTTATAGAAGTTGATGAACTCAGCCCTGTAAAAGTTGGGAGAAGATGGTTCAGCAACCGATTTGATATAGAAAGTGATCAGGTGTTTACGTTTGATTTTCCAAATATTGTTCCAGGACAGCCAATGTTCGTTACAATTAAGGCTGCTTCGGCTTCAGAAACTAATACCTCGATGGCGATTTCAATAAACGGAACAAGTTTAAACCCTTTAAGTTTCGATCCTATTAACGACCCAACACTTTTAAGCCCTAAAGAGTTCGCAGGAGAAATACCTTCTGGAAATGAGACAATCGCAATAAATATTGTTTATAATAATGGCGGAAACCCTTCAAGTATAGGTTATCTCGATTATATAAGTGTAGACGCATTAGTAGAACTAAAAGGAGACAACAAACAATTAGATTTTAGATTTAACAATGCTGAAACTTTGCCCGGTATTGGAGAGTATCAACTAAGTAATGCTTCTCAATTTTCTCAGGTATGGGACGTAACAAATATTGGGTTAATTACTTCAAAACAAAATGGAGCTTCTAATAATTTTTCCTTTAAAGCAATTTTAGGAGAAAAGAGAGAATATATTGCTATCAATCCTGTAGATTATTACACACCAACAATTACATCCCAAACCAATGTACCAAACCAGAACTTAAAAGGAACTATCTTTAATGATGAAACTGGTAATTTTAAAGATATAGATTATTTAATAGTAACACCATCTTTCTTACTACAACCAGCTTTACGATTAGCCAACCACCGTAAAGAAATTGATGGTTTGAATATAAAAGTGGTAACATTAGATAAAATTTACAATGAGTTTAGCTCTGGAAAACAGGATATAGTTGCCATACGTAATTTCGTAAAGTACATATATGATAACGCCTCTTCAGAGAATAATCGAATAAAATATTTATGCCTATTTGGAGATACTTCTGTAGATTACAAAAACAGAATTGCTAATAATAACAACATCGTTCCAATATTCCACACTTACAGAAGCGACAGTACGTTTGAATCATTTATGACAGATGATTTTTATGGAAACATGGATCCTGAAGAAGGTTTAATGCTGTCATCAGAAAAACTAGATATTGCAGTAGGAAGAATATTAGTTGACAATGTAAGTCTTGCAAACGCAATGATAGACAAGATTGTTAATTATGAATCAAAAGATTCGTATGGAAATTGGCGAAATGACTTTGTTTTAATATCAGACGATGTAGATGCAGATTGGGAATTTGAAATTTTAGAAGTTAATTTGGATAAATTGGGAGATGAAGTTTCAGAAGAAAGACCTTTTACAAACGTAAAAAAGATACATTCAGATGCTTTTCAACAAATAGCTTCAGCAGGTGGTGATAGATATCCAGACGTTAATGATGAAATTGAAAGTTCAACAGAAGTTGGAGCATTAATAATAAATTACTTTGGTCATGGTGGAGAAGATGGTTTGGCTTCAGAATTTATTTACACCAAAGATACTGGTATAAATTTAAAAAACGTTAATCGGTACCCTTGCATTGTAACAGTAACTTGTGAGTTTACAAAATTTGATAACCCATTACGAATCACTGCAGGAGAATTAACTTTTTGGAATAAAGAAGGTGGAGCTGTTTCGCTTGTAACTACAACTAGATCTATCTCTGCTTCTGTAGGAGTGGAGTTTAATCAAGTTTTAGCTCCAGAACTTTTTGGATATGGATTAGACATACCCAACACCCCGTCCGAAGCTGTTCGTGTAGCAAAAAATCAAGTAGCAAGCCCAAATAGACGAGTAGTGTTTTATATTGGTGACCCTGCCATGCATTTAGCTTTTCCAAAACAAAAAATTAAATTAACAAAACTTAATGATACTCCTATTGAAGAATCTACAGACATATTAAATGCATTAAGTAAAGTAAAGATTAGTGGAGAAATACATGATGAAAACGGAATCCTTCTTTCTGACTATAACGGTGTATTAGAAGCTAAGTTATACGACAAGAATTCTCAAAGGCAAACCTTAGGTAATGACGGCGTTTTTGTTAATGGCGAATTGGCAATAATGGACTTCGTTACTTTAGGCGAAGTATTATTTAATGGAAAAGCTACAGTCTCAAATGGAGTTTTTGAATTTGAATTTATAATGCCTAGAGACACTCAAATACCTATAGGTACGGGAAGGATAAGTTTTTATGCTCAAGAAAACAACAAATTATCAGATCAAACTGGATATAATTTAGATTTAAAAATTGGAGGATTAAATGAAGATGCACCCGAAGACAATCAAGGCCCTTTAATTTCACTTTTCATGAACGATGAAAGTTTTGTCTCTGGTGGAATAACTAACAACTCCCCTATTTTAATAGTAAAACTTTCTGATGAAAATGGAATGAATACAGCAAGTGGAATAGGACATGATATGATTGCTATTTTAGATGGAGATGAAGCCAATCCTTTTGTAATTAACGAATATTATCAAGCAAATGTAGATGATTACACAAAAGGTATAGCAAATTATAAATTAAGAGACTTAGAGGAAGGGTTGCATACCTTAAGCTTTAAAGCTTGGGATGTTTATAATAACTCTTCCATATCAGAAATTCAATTTGTTGTTGCAGGAAGTAATAAATTAGAAATAAACAATGTACTTAACTACCCAAATCCATTTGTAAATTATACTGAATTTTGGTTCAATCACAACCGTCCTTTTGAACCTTTAGAAGTACAAATACAAGTTTTTACTGTTACTGGAAAAGTAGTTTGGACAAAAAATCAAATTATTAATACAGACGGCTTTTTATCAAGAGACATTATTTGGGATGGGAAAGATGATTTTGGAGACCGAATAGGAAAAGGTGTTTATGTATATAAGATAACCGTAAAATCAACGTTAACTAACCATCGAGTCGAAAAATATGAGAAACTCGTTATTCTATAAATAAAATAAATATATATTTGTCAAAAATTTTAACCAAATGACAAAAATTGTTTTTCTTACATTATTAAGTTTTATAACTAATAATATAACCTCGCAAAACATCATTACTACAATTACTCCAAACACTGAAGATTCAAGAGTTATAACTACAGGAGTACCTTTTATGTTAATTGCCGCAGATGCAAGATCTGCTGGTTTAGCAGACATGGGTGTCGCAACATCTGCAGATGCTTTTTCACAACAATGGAATCCATCAAAATCAGCTTTTGCTATATCAAAACAAGGAATTGGAGTCACTTACACTCCTTATTTAGGGAAATTAGTAAACGATGTGTTTTTAGGAAACATTACATACTATAACAGAATTAATGAACGTAGTGCAGTAGCAGGTAGTTTCAGATATTTTAGTTCAGGTAAATTGAGTTACGTGAAACTCCTGATCAATTACCACTTATTGTAAAACCAAACGAATTGCTTTTTGATATAACATATTCTTTACGTTTAAGTGAGCGTATCGCAATGGGTATTACTGGAAGGTACATCAGATCCGATTTAAAATTACAGACAGCAATTGAAGATGCAAATGCAGCAAATTCATTCGCGGTAGATATTTCCGCTTATTACCAATCTGAAGAAATGGCGATGAGTAGTTTCGATGGACGCTGGAGAGCAGGTATAAATATTTCTAATATTCGACCAAAATTAAAATACGACCAAACAGGACAAGAAAGTTTCTTACCTACTAACATGGCACTAGGCGCTGGTTTTGCTTTTATTTTAGATGAATACAACACTATTGGTATTACTGCGCAAGTAAATAAGTTATTAGTACCACCTCCTCCAAGATACGGTACAGAAACAACATTTGACGATGTTTCAGGAGACGGAGTTTATAATCCTCAAGATGGTGATGTATTAATAAGCCAAACAAATAATGTTATTGTAGAAGGTAAAGATCCCGATGTAAGTTTTTTCAAAGGAATGTTTCAATCATTTGGTGATGCACCAGGAGGCATTAGCGAAGAGTTACAAGAATTTACTTGGGCTTTAGGAGCAGAATATTGGTTTAGAGATGTATTTGCATTTAGAGCAGGATATTTTAACGAAAACCCAGATAAAGGAGCTAGACAATTCTTTTCTTTAGGTGCAGGATTTAAATACACTTCAATTAATATTGATATTTCTTATTTAATCTCAACATCTAAAGTAGTAAGTCCATTAGAAGGTACACTTCGTTTCGGGCTAACATTTAGCTTCGGTGACGAATACGACGAATACTAGAAAAAAGTGAAAAATATAAAAATCGAAATTAATCTTGAAGTGTTTGAATCTATTTCAGAACTTCCTATTTCGATTCAAAAATTAATAAATAAGGCGCATGAAGCACGTAAAAATGCTTATGCGCCTTATTCATTTTTTAATGTTGGTGCTGCCCTTCAGTTAGAAACTGGAGAAATAATTACTGGAAACAACCAAGAAAATGCTGCATACCCTTCTGGGCTTTGTGCCGAACGTGTAGCCATATTTCATGCAGGTTCACAGTTTCCTAATATGGTGGTAACCGCAATGGCATTAACTGCTGGCTCAATTAAAAAACCCAATGAAACACCCATTCCTCCCTGTGGTGCTTGCCGCCAAGTTTTAGCTGAATACGAAGTAAAGCAAGAACAAGACATCGAAATTTATTTTATGGGTGAAAATGGAAAAGTAGTAAAATCTAATTCTGTAAAAGATTTACTTCCTCTTATTTTTGATAGTTCTTATTTATAATATTCAATATTACTACTTTCTTTGTGTCCTTGCTTAAACCTTTGTGTCCTTTGTGGTTAAGTAAATTCACCAATAACATATTTTTAAGTTTTTATAGTTTTGTAGTACCTTAGAAAATAGTATTTTTGTCCGCTATACTATTTTACAATTAAAAAGTATTTTTCACACTACTATGAAAAAAATCACAAAAAAAACATATCTAGAATGGTACGAAAACATGTACTTATGGAGAAAATTTGAAGACAAACTTGCACAGGTTTATATCAAGCAAAAAGTGCGAGGATTTCTTCATCTATATAACGGTCAGGAAGCAATTTTGGCAGGAGCATTACATGTAATGGACCTTACCAAAGATAAAATGATTACGGCTTACAGAAATCACGTTCAGCCAATAGGTATGGGAGTTGATCCCAAAAAAGTAATGGCAGAATTGTACGGAAAAAGTACAGGTACTTCTCACGGTCTTGGTGGTTCAATGCATATCTTTTCAAAAGAACATCGTTTTTATGGTGGTCACGGAATTGTAGGTGGCCAAATTCCATTAGGAGCAGGTCTTGCTTTTGCCGATAAATACTTTAAACGCGATGCCGTAACATTAACCTTTATGGGAGATGGTGCGATGCGTCAAGGATCACTTCACGAAGCATTTAATTTAGCAATGCTTTGGAAACTTCCAGTAGTCTTTTGTGTAGAAAATAATGGGTATGCTATGGGAACTTCCGTAGAACGTACCGCAAGTCATTCTGAAATATGGAAAATGGGTCTTGCTTATGAAATGCCTTGCAAACCTGTAGATGGCATGAAGCCAGAAGCAGTTGCTGAAGCTTTAGATGAAGCAATTACCAGAGCCAGAAAAGGCGATGGTCCAAGCTTTTTAGAAATTAGGACCTATCGTTTTAGAGGGCATTCTATGAGTGATGCGCAACATTACCGCACCAAAGCAGAAGTGGTTGAAAAACAAAAAGAAGATCCGATTACTTACGTGAAGGATTTGATTTTAAAGAAAAAATACGCAACACAAAAGCAATTAGACGAAATAGATGCTCGTGTTAAAGAATCGGTTAGTGAGTGTGAAAAATTTGCTGAAGAATCTCCATATCCAGATAAAAACATAATGTATGATGTGGTTTACGATCAAGAAGATTATCCATTTTTATCTCATAAATTATAGCTATGGTTGAAGTAATAAATATGCCGCGATTAAGCGACACCATGGAAGAAGGGACTGTTGCAAAATGGAACTTTAAAGTTGGTGATAAAATTTCAGAAGGAGATATTCTTGCTGAAATCGAAACCGATAAAGCGACAATGGAATTCGAATCTTTTTACGAAGGAACCTTACTTCATATTGGAGTTCAGGAAGGTGAAACCGTTCCTGTAGATGTGCTACTTGCAATTATAGGCGACAAAAAAGAAGACATTTCTGAATTGATTAAGGGAAATGAAACTGTTTCAAAAGAAGAAACTATTCCGGTTACCGAACCTCAAAGTACAACTGAAACGTCTTCAGAAAATGAAGCTGTAACTAAAACCGAAACCAACATTCCAGAAGGAGTTGAAGTAATCACAATGCCTCGTCTTAGTGATACGATGGAAGAAGGAACCGTTGCTACTTGGAACAAAAAAATTGGCGACAAAGTGGAGGAAGGAGATATCCTTGCCGAAATCGAAACCGATAAAGCTACCATGGAATTTGAATCTTTCTATGTGGGTGAATTATTAGCCATTGGAGTTCAAGAAGGCGAAACAGCATTGGTAGATTCATTATTGGCGATAATCGGACCTAAAGGAACCGATGTTTCTGACTTGATGAAAAACTTTTCAAATACTGCTTCAGTAAAAGAAGCTCCTAAAAAAGCGGAAACAGTTGTGGTAAAGGAAGCTAAAACAGATACTACTAAACCCGTTTCAACGCTTCAAACAAAAACTACAGAAGGAGGAAGAATATTTATTTCGCCATTAGCTAAAAAATTAGCTGAAGAAAAAGGAATCAATCTTTCCCAAGTTTCAGGAAGTGGAGAAAACGGAAGAATTATAAAACGCGATATCGAAAATTTCCAACCTGTAACTTCAGGTACTCAAACCTATGCTCCTGCTGGAGAAGAAAGTTTCGAGGAAGTGAAAAATTCGCAAATGCGAAAAGTTATTGCCAAACGCCTGGGCGAGTCCAAATTTATGGCACCGCACTATTATCTAACAATAGAGGTGGATATGGACAATGCAATTGCTTCAAGAGCAGCGATTAATTCTGCTCCAGATGTAAAAATATCTTTTAACGATATGATAGTAAAAGCCTCTGCAATGGCTTTAAGAAAACATCCAAAAGTAAATTCGCATTGGACAGATACTTCTACTTTAATTGCAAAACACATTCATATTGGGGTTGCTGTTGCAGTAGATGAAGGCTTGTTAGTTCCAGTATTAAAATTTGCAGACCAAATGACCTTTAGTCAAATTGGAGCAAATGTCAGAGAATTAGCAGGAAAAGCAAGAAATAAAAAATTAACGCCGCAAGAAATGGAAGGTAGTACGTTCACCGTTTCTAATTTAGGAATGATGGGAATTAAGGAGTTTACTTCTATTATCAATCAACCTAATTCGGCTATTTTATCGGTAGGTGCAATTATCGAAAAACCAGTAGTTAAAAACGGACAAATAGCGGTAGGAAATACCATGACGGTAACATTGGCTTGTGACCATAGAACGGTAGATGGAGCAACAGGTGCTGCATTTTTACAGACACTTAGAAAATATATAGAGAGTCCGGTGACTATGTTTGTGTAGTATAATATTATAGACCTAACAGGTTTTAAGAAAATAGTATGAAAAAAGTAATCATCACAGGAACCAGTCGAGGAATAGGCTACGAATTAGTTCAGCTTTTCACCGATGCTGGATATCAAGTTTTAGCATTATCAAGAAATGAAGCTTTACTTTCATGTATGAACACAGAAGGGTGTACTATTTTTAATTTCGATATTACCGATTCAAAAGATATTAAAATGATTTCTGATTTTGTAAAAGAAAACTGGAAACAGGTGGATATTTTAATCAATAATTCAGGTCAGTTAATCAACAAACCTTTTTCAAAAACTACGGTGGAAGATTTTAAACAAGTCTATGATGTCAATGTATTTGGTGCAGCTGCTTTAACAAAAGCGATGCTTCCGTTTATGAAAAAAGACGGACACGTTGTAAATATTAGTAGTATGGGCGGTATTCAAGGAAGTATGAAATTCGCAGGATTAAGTGCTTACAGTAGTAGTAAAGGAGC
>JAJRQR010000020.1 GCA_024280145.1 Bacteroidota bacterium | reverse complement strand
TTTTTCAGATCAAGTGACGTGTTAGAAGTCTTATCATTAATTATAACTTTTAATAATTGTAAATTCCCTACTACATACGAAATTACCTGACCTAATATTAACCCTAATGCTCCCGTTTTTATAAATCCAACTCCTAACTGAGTAATTGCTAGCCCAGAAGATTTTGAAATCATAGAAACTGAAACTTGTTTAAAGTTTTTAATTCGGACATTATAAATTTTTAAAGCATTAAATAAACCAATAAAAAATACCGAAATTGGAATAAAATATAACCAGTTTTCAATATTTGGTTCTTTTAATAAAAAGACAATTTGTTCCTTTAACACAAGAACAGTTAGTAATGATAACAAACTAAAAATAGTAGAAATTAACACACTTAAATAAACAATACTTAACGATTCTTTTTTAGACTTCGGAAGCATTATTGCTTGTTCGTATTTAGCGCTTGATACTACTCCCAGAATAGCAGTAATTGACATAAAAAGAGCTAGAATACCAAAATCTTCAGGAGTATAGATTCTTGTTAAGATAGGGGTAATTGCAATGGGAATTGCTTGTGCAATGGTTGTCCCAGTCATTAAGGTTAGGACATTTTTACTAAAATCAGATTTTAATAGATTTTTAAAAAAATTCATTAAAATTATTTAATTATAAAAAGGATGCTTTGTTAAAGGTTTTTTAACGAGTGGATGATAATCTCCTCTTACTCCTATAGGCTCTGAATTTCGAATGTCATGAACAATTTCTATGGCTTGTCTCGGCGCCTCAATTCCGAATCCATTTCCTTTTAATATTTCTTGGTAAGATAAGGTATGCAAATCAGAAAACCCATCACTAAAAACAATTTCTTCGTTATCTACTTTAATTGAACGCAATATTTGTTGACTTCTATCTTTTATCTTATTTGGGAAAAAATCTTTATTAATTGATAAAAACCAACGTACTCTGGCTCTTTCAAATTCCAAATAACCCGCAGAACGATCGTGTGTATTTACATGAACAATATTTTGTTTTAAATCTCCGAATACCCAAGACAACATATCAAAAAAATGAATTCCAATATTTGTTGCGATTCCACCAGATTTAGCTACATCTCCTTTCCAAGAAGCGTAATACCAATTTCCTCTGGAAGTCAAGTATGTTAAGTCAACGTTGTAAATTTTATCCTTAGGTCCATTGTCAATTTTTTCTTTTAAAGCTATAATTGTTGGATGCAATCTTAATTGTAGAATGGTATATATCTTTTTTTTTGTTTCTTTTTCATCATTGGCTAAGGCGTCTATATTCCAAGGGTTTAATACCAAAGGTTTCTCACAAATAGCATTGCAGTTTTGATGCAAGGCAAACCGAATATGAGAATCATGTAAATAGTTTGGAGTACAAATACTAATGAAATCAATTTGCTTATTTTGTTGGTATTTTAATTTTGAAATATATCGGTCAAACCTTTCTAATTCAGTAAAAAAATTGGCATCAGGAAAATAATTATCAATAATACCCACACTATCAAACTTATCTAATGCTGCTACTAAATTATTATTAGTCTCTTTTATCGCGTTCATATGTCTAGGAGCTATATATCCACTAGCACCAATTAATGCGAAATTTTTCATATTTTATTTACATTATTGTTCTTTAATTGGTATTTTTCATTAGTTTCCATACAAATGGCAAACCCATCATCGTTAAAATTTAATCGATGTCCGTATTCACTAACCCAACCTATTTGCTTAGCAGGATTACCAATCATTAACGCATAGTTTTTAACAGATTTTGTTATTACAGAACCCGCACCTATTAGCGCATATTTCCCAATTTCATTACCACAAATAATTGTAGCATTTGCACCAATTGTTGCTCCTTTCCTTACTAAAGTTTTTTGATATTCTTCTTTTCTAATTACGGCACTTCTGGGGTTAATCACGTTGGTAAAAACCATAGAGGGTCCTAAAAATACATCATCTTCACAAATAACTCCGGTATAGATAGATACATTGTTTTGAACCTTTACATTATTACCTAAAACCACTTGTGGAGAAACTACTACATTCTGACCAATATTACATCGATCTCCAATAATACAGTTGGGCATAATATGCGAAAAGTGCCAGATTTTTGCACCTTCACCAATAGAGCATCCAGCATCTAAAACTGCAGTTTTGTGTGAAAAATAGTTGTTAGTCATGATGAAGCTTACTTATCTTGAAAAACAAAACTAAGATAATAAACGATAAAAAAGAATATAAAAGTTATAAACTATAACCAATCGGCATGGTCTCTATTGTTACCAAAATAATATTTAATACCAACAGTAAAGTTTAAAAACCCACCATTAAAAGCTTCAAATTCTCCACCTGAAGGGAAGTTAGGTTCTATTAGTTGACCATCAAAGCCAAAATGTTGTTTGATAGTATATAAATAAGTAAAATCTGCTGATACAGCAAATTTGTCGGTTAATTTAAAAATTGGATTGACCCCAAACATTAAGTTAGCAACTTTTTCATTATTTATAGCTGCTGAAGGGTTTGCGAAAACATAACCACCTCCTCCGTGTACTAATAAGCCCACTTTATCAAAAAAATGACTATTAAACCCTAATATATACACCAAATTTGAAACAGCTTCTAGATCTATTCTACTATATACTAAATTATTGTCTCTATCTTTATTATCACTAAATTTTTCATGTGCAAAACCTATTCTTGCTCCAAGTTCCGGAATAATCATATACCTCACTCCTATATTGAAGTGGTTATAACTTGAAAAATCAAATCCTTTTCTAGCATCAGGTATTGGAGTTACAGGCATAGATAAGCCATAATTTAATTCTGCTGAAAGCTGATTATATTTTTTTGAGATATCGCAATACCACTAATTAATAAAGCAGTAATAAATACTATTATTTTCATTATTGATTAAGTTAACTTGTTAATTTGGGTAATTAATAAACAAATATAAGCACTTTAATCCGTTTAACCCAGTTTTTTGTATTTTAACCGTAATTTTTCTAGAAACTATAAAATCATTCCCGCAGCAACTGTTTCATGAGTAGTATCATCAATTAACACAAAGCTTCCTGTAACTCTATTATCTCGATACTCATCTATCATTAATGGCCTTGTGGTTCTTATTTTTACTCGTGCAATATCGTTCATACCTAACTCTTTATCTTCTTCATTACGAGAATACGTATTGATATCTATTTTATACATTACATCTTTTATCATTGCTTTTTGATTGTTTGTTGTATGCAATATAGAATATTTTGCTCTGGGTTTAGAAGTGGTTTTATTCAACCAACAAATCATAGTATCAAATTCTTGTACAGCTGCTGGTTTGTTGGTGGTTTTTACAATCATATCTCCCCTACTAATGTCAATATCATCTTCTAGGGTTATAGTAACTGACATTGGTGCGTAGGCTTCTTTTAGTTCTCCATCTAAAGTATCAATAGTTTTTATTTTTGATGTAAATCCTGAAGGTAATACTGTAATTTCATCTCCTGGTCTATAAATTCCACTTGCTACTCTTCCAGCATAACCTCTGTAATCTCTATATTCTTCACTTTGAGGACGTATTACTGTTTGTACAGGAAAACGGGCGTCTGTTTTATTACCGTCACTACTAATATGAATATTTTCAAGCGTGTTTAATAATGGCGCTCCCATATACCAATCCATATTTGTTGAACGATTAACCACATTGTCTCCTTTTAACGCACTTATAGGAATAAACCGTATATCTTTTGTATACAACTTAGATGAAAACTCTTCAAATTGATTTCTTATATCATCAAAAACTTCTTCTGAATAATCTTTTAAATCCATTTTATTAACACATACTATTATATGATGTATTTGCAGTAAAGAGGCTATAAATGCGTGACGTTTGGTTTGTTCAATTACGCCGTGACGAGCATCAATAAGTATCAAAGCTACATTAGCTGTTGATGCTCCTGTAACCATATTTCGAGTATATTGAATATGTCCAGGTGTATCGGCAATAATAAACTTTCGTTTTGGAGTTGTAAAATATCGATACGCTACATCAATTGTGATTCCTTGCTCTCTTTCATCTCTCAAACCGTCGGTAAAAAGTGCCATATCAATTCCGTCATGACCTTTCTTTTTACTGGTTTTTTCTATCGCATCTAATTGATCTTCAAAAATAGATTTAGAATCGTATAAAAGTCGTCCTATCAAAGTGCTTTTTCCGTCATCTACACTACCTGCTGTTGTAAATCTTAATAACTGGTTTTTATCGAGTTGCATTTTTTAGTTTCTTTTTAGAAATACCCTTGTCTTTTTCTGTCTTCCATCGCACTTTCAGATCTTTTATCGTCTGAGCGATCTCCACGTTCTGTTTTTCTCATTGCAGAAACTTCTACCGCTATTTTTGCAAGGGTATCAGCTTCCGATTCAATTCCTCCAGTAATCGTAATATCACCTAAAGTTCTAAATCGTATTTTTTTATTATGAACTTCTTCTCCTTCTTCTAACTTTAAATGCTCAGAAACTGGAATCCAAGATCCACTACGCCACACTACATCTCGTTGATGCGCAAAATACAAGGAAGGAATACGAATATTTTCTCTTTGTATGTAATTCCAAACATCCATTTCGGTCCAGTTACTAATAGGAAATGCTCTAAAATGTTCGCCTTCAAAATGTTTTCCGTTGAGAATATTCCATAATTCTGGACGTTGATTTTTTGGATCCCATTGACCAAAATCATCTCGATGAGAAAAGAAACGTTCTTTTGCTCTTGCTTTTTCTTCGTCGCGTCGTCCTCCGCCAATAGCACAATCTACTTTATTATCTTCGATAGCATCTAAAAGTGTTGTTATTTGAAGTGCATTACGAGTCGCATTCTTTCCTTTTTCCTCAGCAACTCTTCCTTGGTCAATTGATTCTTGTACAGAGCCAACGATTAATTGAACGCCAAGTTCTTCTACCAAGTCATCACGAAATTGAATAGTTTCAGGAAAATTATGTCCCGTATCTACATGCATAAATGGAAACGGAATTTTAGATGGATAAAATGCTTTTTTAGCCAAATGTGCTACTAAAATAGAATCTTTCCCTCCAGAAAATAAAATAACAGGGTTCTGGAACTGTGCCCACACTTCCCGTAAGATGTAGATGGCTTCAGATTCTAATTCGTCTAAATAATTTAGGTAATATTTACTCATTTATTTATTTTTTTGTCATCCAGTCCCTATAATTATCGGGGTTATTTCAGAATCTTTTCTATACATTCCATCACTTTACTCACTGCTTCTTCTACCGACTTTTTTTCAGTTTCAATCAACACATCAGGATTTTCAGGTACTTCATAAGGTGCATTAATTCCTGTAAAATCTTTGATCAATCCTTGTCTTGCTTTTGCGTACAAACCCTTTGTATCCCTACGTTCACATTCTTCAATAGAGGTGTCTATAAAAATTTCAACAAAGTTAACATCTTTAACCGTTTTTTTTATCATTGCTCTATCCTTTTTATAAGGAGAAACAAAGGATGCTAAAACCACTAAACCTGCATCTATCATTAAGTTGGCAATTTCAGCAACTCGTCTAATATTTTCGGTTCTATCTTCTGGTGAAAATGATAAATTATTACTTAGTCCTTTTCGTACATTATCACCATCCAATAAATAGGTATGAATTCCTTTTTCTAATAATGCAATTTCTACGCCATTAGCAATAGTAGATTTTCCTGAACCAGACAAGCCTGTAAACCATAAAAGAATTGCATTATGTCCTTTTATATTAGTTCGTTACTCCTTAGTGATATTAAACTGATGCGGAATTATATTTTCTTGCATTCTATTTGTTTCGAATTATTATTGCTATCATTTATTTTTACCAAAAAACATTTTACTAATATTTCTCAATGTAATTTTAATCCATAATCTTTCATGAAAATAATAAAGTACGAATTTAGTGATTAACTCTAAAACTGCAATATAAAACGCTCCTTCAAAATTATCTAATACTGCACCAGAAATTAATAAGGTGGTAGTAGTTGCCACTATTCGCCAAGAAACCGTTTTATAAAAAGATGTTTTTTTTGTGACGTTTTTATTAATTACTATTTTCTGCCAAACTCGTTCATGGATATAATAAATAGCTAATTTTATAACAAACTCAATAGCGCCAATTTCTAGTGCTGAGCCAATACTACATTCGCCAAGTAAACAAGTAATTAACAGTACAATTAATACCGTATCTGTTGTGGCTACAATCCGCCAAGAGATTCCTTTTAGTATACTTCGTAAATGAGATTCTTCTTTTTTCACTTTTTTAAATTGAAACTAAAAAATAAGGATTTAATAAATTCTCTTTGTTATATCGAAGCGGTTTTTGATCCTCATTATTAATCACTTTTACTCCTGCTGCTTGGCATATTGCTTGTCCAGCTGCAGTATCCCACTCCATTGTTGGTGCGTATCTTGGATATATATTTGCTCTTCCTTCAGCAACCAAGCAAAATTTTAAAGAACTTCCTTTTGAAACAATTTCTACAGAGTTTTTCTTTTCAATTTCTGAAATAAAGTTCTTAGTATCATCATTTAAATGCGATCTACTACCAACAATTTTTACTACGGAAGGAGTAGTTGTTTCTGGTTTAATTTCTGAAGCGTTTTCAAGTATAAATTCAACTGAAGCATCTTCATTTTCCAACGTAATCTTAAAAGCTTTTGCATCTTCCGAAGTAAAATACAAGTCTTTTGAAACGGGTACATAAATCACTCCAAGTAAAGGATTTCCATTTTCAACCAAAGCAATATTTACAGTAAACTCTCCATTTCGTTTTATAAATTCTTTGGTTCCATCAAGCGGATCTACAATCCAACATTGCTTCCAATCTTTGCGTTCTGAATAATCTAATTGTTTGTTCTCTTCACTAATAATAGGAATAGATGTTGATTTAAGATAACCATTTATAATATCGTTTGCATTTTTATCAGCTTGAGTTAAAGGAGAGTCGTCTCCTTTAATTTCAACTTCAATGGGCTTTGAATACACTTCTAAAATCGCTTTTCCAGCTTCAATGGAAGCTTGAATTGCTATGATTAAGTTCTGTTTCATTTAGTTAGATTTGAGAATTCAAATATACGGTAAAAGAAAAATTAATACCTTGATATTTACTTCATAAAAATATCATAAAGAATCATTAAAGATAGATTTTTACAACTATTTTTGCTAGTTCAAATTAAAAATCATGAAAAAAATATTATTTCTATTAATTGGCTTAACAATAATATCTTGTAACGAAACCGATAACTCTTCTTTTCAACTTAATGGTAATGCAATAGGTTTTGCAGACGGAACCAATATTTATGTGTACAAAGTAGGCAATAACAATCAACCTTCGATTACAGACACACTTATTGTAAATGACGAAAAATTTAATGGTACATTCCCAAAAACCGAAGAACTTACCATTAATTATCTTCAAGCTGAAAAAGTGAAAGGAAACGTACTTTTTTTTCCTGAAAACTCAAATCTTTCTGTAACTATCTATAAAGATAGTATTGCATCATCTTTTGTAACTGGAAGCCCTCAAAATGATTCTTACAGAAAATACTACACAAAAATGAATGATTTTTCTGATCAAAGAAGAATAAATTCTGAACTTTTCAAACAAGCAAGAAGAGATAAAAACACACAGTTAGCAAATAAACTTCAAGAAAACAATAATGATATTGTAGATCAAGAGAATGCATATAAAATTCTATTTGTATCTGAGAATTCCAATTCTCTTTTTTCTGTATTATTAGTTTCTGAAATGTTAAACAGAAAGGAAATTTCTTCTGCAGATGCTGCAAAATTAATTAAAAACTTTAGCCCTAAAGTTGCTGTTTCTCCAATTGCAAAGAAACTTAACACATCAATATTATCTGCAAAAAAAGCAGATGTTGGCGGTGTCGCTCCCAATTTTTCTGCTCCAACTCCAGAAGGAGAAATATTAGCTCTTAACGATATTTTAGGGAAATATACCATTATTGATTTTTGGGCCTCTTGGTGTAAACCATGTCGTAGAGAAAATCCAAATGTAGTTCGTGTTTATAAGCAATATCACGACAAAGGACTAAATATAATAAGTGTTTCTTTAGATAAAGCTGGTCAAAAAGCCCGTTGGATAAAAGCTATAGAAGATGATAATATGAACTGGCACCACATTTCTAACTTAAAAGGATGGAATGAACCAATTGCAAAAATGTACAGTGTTCGATCTATACCAGCGACTTTTATTTTAGATGAAAAAGGAAACATCATCGCAAAGAATTTACGAGGTAATGCTTTAGATGCAAAAATTGCTTCTTTATTAGGTGATTAGTTCAATTCGAAAATTACATTAATACTTGAACGTATTTCTATCATTCCTATTGAAATTGTTTGACGGTCAGATCCAGAATTATCTGCTGACATCTTTAAAGTAGCTTCAGCATAAACAACAGGCGGTTGGTTATTATTTGAAAATTCACTAATAGAAATCGCCTTTCCAATTGATTGATTTAAAACTCCAGCATATTCTTCTGCCTTAGTTTTTGCGTCTAACATCGCTTTTTTTCTTGATTTTAATTTAAGTTTTTCTTCATTTGAACTTGCAAAACGAATACCATCAATTCTATTAATACCATTTATTAATAACCCATTCATTAATTCTTCGTATTTACTTAAATCCTTAAGTAGAATAACAATAGACTGATTGGCATAATAGCTATAGGTTTTAGTTTGGTAATCATAGTTCTTTTGAAGTCTAACATATTGTGTAGAAATATCATTTTTGTCAAGCTTTATTTTATTTAAAAACGCTAAAACAGCATTAACACTTTCATCGTTTTTTTGTTTTAAAAGTATAGGATCTTCTCCTTTGTTTTCAACTTGCACAGTGATGGTAACTTCATCTGGAACTACATTAATAATTCCTTCGCCAACAACAGATACGGTTGGCTTAATACTATTTTGTGACATCGCTAAAGATGTGGTTAATACAAGCAAAATTAATAGTGACTTTTTCATATATATATAAATTTAAATTTTATTCGTTTTAATTAACACAAATAATACCAAAATTGGTATTGCCAATACACCAACAATCCAAAGTTGAGTTTGCAAAATACTTGGTGCAAATAATATGGCTAGCACATATCCAGCAATTGCACCTCCAAAATGAGCATCGTGACCAATATTTCCTATTTGCTTTTTCATTCCATAAATTGAATAAAACAGGTATAAAATACCAAATATCCACGCAGGTATTGGTATTGGAATAAAAAACAGGAATAAACTCATATCTGGATAAAACATAATCGCAGCATATAAAACTCCCATAACAGCACCACTTGCACCAATGGCACTATAATGATAATCATTTTTATGAAAGTAAAAAGAAACTAAATTTCCAACTAATAAGCTTACAAAATAGAGAATTATAAAATTAACATAACCTATATAGATAATCACTACATCAACAAAAAAGTATAAGGTCAGCATATTAAAAATTAAATGCGACATATCAGCGTGTAGAAACCCAGAACTTATCATTCTAACTTGTTCTCCTCTTTTTATTCCTCCTATATTAAATTTATATTTTTCAAAAAAGGAAAAATCATCAAACCCTTTCATTGAAAATAACACATTGGCAATGATAATTCCTAAGGCAGCAAAATGAGGCATATTATTCATAAAACATCTTCTTTATTTATGAAGTAAAATTAGTTAGTTTTGTGCTAACAAAAAAGTTTATCTCTTTTTCTATATGATACATTTATTAGCCTATATATTAATCTACCCAATAATTTGGTTGCTTTCCATTTTACCAACAAGGATTTTGTATTTTTTTTCAACCATATTATATCTTTTTATATTTTATATTTTAGGTTATCGAAGAAAAGTTGTGAGAACAAATTTGAAACTTTGCTTTCCTGAAAAGACAGATAAAGAAATTAAAACGATTGCTAAAAAATTCTACCAACATTTTTGTGATATGATTTTTGAATCTATAAAAACCTTAACCATATCTGAAGCAGAGATAAAAAGAAGATTCAAATTCACCAATATTGAAGAAATTCTTGAAGTTGAAAAAAACAACAAAAGTATCATGTTGATGTGTGCCCATTACGGAAGTTGGGAATGGATTTTCATTCTTCAGCGCTATGTAAATTTTGATGGCTACGCTGTTTATAAAAAACTAGAAAACAAATATTTTGATCAATTGGTTCAAAAAATTAGAACTAAGTATAATACCTCTTTAATTACAAACAAGCAAACAGTTAGTACTTTAAGAAATTTAAAAAATAAGGGAGAAAGGGCTGTATTCGGTTTTTTATCAGATCAATCACCTAAAGCTGAAAAAGCTTTTCATTGGACTGATTTTATGGGAATAAAAGTTCCTGTTCATACAGGTGCTGAAGCATTAGCAAAAGAGTTGGATATGTCTGTAATGTTTTTTAAAACCAAAAAAGTAAAACGCGGTTACTACGAAACTACATTTAAAACTGTGGCTCTTGATGCAAACGAATTTAAAGATTATGAAATAACCGATATGTTTATTAAATTTCTAGAAGAACTAATATATGAAAGTCCAGAACATTATTTATGGACACACAAACGTTGGAAACATCGTGATAAAGTTCCAAAAGAGTTTCAGTAAAATAAAAATTAAAACTCAAACCAAGATTTGTTTAATGGAGTAGCAGCTTCATTTTTATGAGCGTATTTTCCATCTTTCACTTGATAATCTTTTACCCATTCTTCGTAATTTTCTGAAAGGGAAATAATACTATCACAAACATATTTTACTTCCTCATTAGTAGTTGTTGGATGAATTGAGAACCGAACCCAACCTGGTTTATATTCGCAGGTTCCATCTTCTAGTTTTCCAATAATTTCATCCGATTTCTGATGATCTATTTTCAACAAATGATGCCCATAAGTTCCTGCACAACTACAACCTCCACGAGTTTGAACTCCAAAACGATCATTTAATATTCTAACGGCTAATTCGTGATGAAGGTTCCCAACTAAAATAGAAATCACTCCTAAACGATGTTCATTGTGTGCTGATAATATTTTAATTTCAGGATGTAATTTTAACCTACTAAAAATATAAGAAACCAATTCTTCTTCGCGCTCCATCATTTTCTGAACACCCATTTTTTCTTTTAACTTAACTGCTAAAGATGTTTTGATAACTTGTAAAAAACCTGGTGTTCCTCCATCCTCTCTGTCTTCAATATTATCTAAAAACTTATGATCTCCCCAAGGGGTTGTCCAACTTACCGTTCCTCCTCCTGGGCAATCTGGCACCAAATTATGATACATTTTTTTATTAAAAATTAAAACGCCATTAGTCCCTGGTCCTCCTAAAAATTTATGCGGAGAAAAGAATATCGCATCTAAATAAGCCTCTGGATCTTCGGGGTGCATATCTATGGAAACATAGGGTGCAGAACAAGCAAAATCTACAACACACAATCCATCATTTTGATGCATCAATTTAGCTACTTTATGATAAGGTGTAGTAATTCCCGTAACATTTGAACAAGCCGTAATCGAAGCAATTTTTATAGGAGTATCCTTATATTTTTCTATTAATACTTTTAGGTTTTCAAGGCTAAACAATCCGTTTTCATCACTTGGCACTACCTCTACCCTAGCTATGGTTTCTAGCCAAGATGTTTGGTTGCTATGATGTTCCATATGTGAGATAAAAACAATCGGTCTATCTTTGTCGGGAATAGTAATAGTGTCCTTTAAATTCTCTGGAATTTTTAGCCCTAAAATCCGTTGGAACTTATTTACAGCTCCTGTCATTCCTGTACCTGCAGGCAAAAACACATCGTCTTCTAAATCTGCATTTACATGTTGCTTGATAATTTTTCTAGCTTCGTGATATGCCAAAGTCATTACCGTACCACTTACCGTAGTTTCTGTGTGAGTATTGGCAACAAAAGGACCAAATTGTTGAGATATTTTTTCCTCAATGGGGCCGTACAATCTTCCGCTGGCTGTCCAATCTACATATACAATTTTTTCAGTTCCGAAGGGCGATTCAAACGTTTGATCTATCCCAACAATATTTTTCCTAAACTGATTAAAATAATTTTCTAAAACCGAATTCTGTATTTCCTTGGACATCCTTTTATTATTTAAATATTCGCAATCGTTTTAATTTCTTCAATAATTCTATCGGCTAAATCGTCTGCTTCAGATTGTGATTTTGCTTCTGTATAAATTCTAATAATGGGTTCTGTATTGGATTTTCTTAAATGAACCCAATTTTCTGCAAAGTCAATTTTCACTCCATCAATTGTATTTATACTCTGCACTTTCTCTGAAGCTTCAGATGCACCAAGGTCTGAAGCGTATTTTTCTTCCATAGCTTTCAGAAGTGCATCCACATCCAATTGTGGTGTTAATTGAATTTTCTTCTTACTCATAAAATAAGAAGTATAGGTTTTCCGAAGCGCACTCACCGACATTCTTAAATCTGCCAAATGACTTAAAAATAGTGCAATCCCCACCAAACTATCTCTTCCGTAGTGCAATTCTGGATAAATAATTCCGCCATTACCTTCACCACCAATAACTGCATTGGTTTCTTTCATTTTTACGACCACATTAACTTCTCCAACGGCACTTGCGGTGTAAGTTCCGCCGTGTTTTTCAGTAATATCGCGCAATGCACGAGAAGACGACATATTGGAAACCGTATTTCCTTTGTTATTTTGCAACACATAATCCGCTACAGCAACCAAAGTGTATTCTTCGCCAAACATCTCTCCTTTCTCATCTACAAAAGCTAATCGATCAACATCGGGGTCTACTACAATTCCGAAGTCAGCATTTTCATCGACTACCATTTTCATTAAATCTCCTAAATGTTCTTTTAAAGGTTCGGGATTATGAGGAAACTCACCTGTTGGATCACAAAATAACTTTACAGGATGCACACCCAAACGTTCTAACAATTCAGGAACAGCAATTCCTCCAGTAGAATTTACCGCATCAACCACCACCTTGAATTTCGCTTCTTTTATTGCTTCAACATTTACCAATGGCAAATTTAATATTTCATCAATATGCAAATCTATATAGGCTTGGTTTTTAGTAATTTTACCTAAATCATCTACTTCTGAAAAGTTTAAATTTCCGTTTTCAGCCAAGTCTAATATTTTTTGTCCTTCTGCAGCGTTTAAAAATTCACCGTCTTTATTCAATAGTTTTAGAGCATTCCATTGTTTTGGATTGTGGCTTGCTGTTAATATTATTCCGCCGTCAGCCTGCTCCATTGTAACTGCCATTTCAACTGTTGGAGTTGTTGAAAGATCTAAATCTATCACGTGAATTCCCATTCCAACCAAAGTATTCATCACCAATTGTTGCATCATATTTCCAGAAATTCTAGCATCACGCCCCACTACTACTTTATGGTTATCTTTTTCACGCTGTAACTTTACCCAAGCGCCATAAGCTGCTGCATATTTCACAGCATCTATGGGCGTTAAATTATCACCTTGAGTACCTCCAATGGTTCCTCTTATTCCTGAAATGGATTTTATTAATGTCATATAATGCTATGAATTTATTATTGCAATTAATTTAATAAAAAATAAACTTCACAAAGATACTTTTAAAATCACAAATACTTCCTAAGCATTTTGTAAATTGTGCCTTTGCTTTTACAAATTAATTAATTTTTAAAATTTGAATTATTTAGCACATATATATCTTTCTGGAAGTAGTGAAGGTGTGATTATTGGCAATTTTATCGCTGATGGAATTAAAGGAAAAAAATATACTAAATACCCACTTGAAATTCAGAGGGGCATTCTTTTACACAGAGGGATTGACAGCTTTACCGACCAACATCCAACTGTTAGAAAAAGCACCAAACGTTTGCACGAAAATTACGGTCATTATAGCGGCGTGATTGTCGATATTTTATATGATCATTTTTTAGCGAAAAATTGGTCAAAATACCACGAACAACCTCTGGAGGAATACATTCAAGATTTCTATAAATTGCTGCGAACAAATTTTGAAGTATTACCTTCACGAATCAGAAGAATGATGCCTTATATGATTTCAGATAACTGGCTATTAAGTTACGCGACCATTTCCGGAATTAGTCGGATTTTGGTTCAAATGAATTACAGAACTAAAAACATCTCAAAAATGAATTTTACTGTGATTGAATTAGAAGAATTCTATACTGAATTTGAAGATGAATTCACATCATTTTTTACAGAATTACAAGATTTTTCAAAAAACAAACTCCTCGAATTATGAAAAAATTATTTTTCCTACTTATTGCACTTCTAATCATTTCTTGTAAAGAAGAAGTAAAAACAGAAGTTACTACTGAAACTACAATAACGGAAGCAAAAACTGAAATCAAAAAAAGTATTATTGTTGATAAAGCAATGGTGGTTTCGGCAAGAGAAGAAGCCTCAAAAATTGGAATTCAAATTCTTAAAAAAGGAGGAAATGCTTTTGATGCAATGATTGCAACAGAATTATCTTTGGCAGTTTCATTTCCAGTTGCAGGTAATCTTGCCGGTGGCGGATTTATGGTTTATCGCACTCAATACGGAGAAATTGGCGCATTAGATTATCGAGAAAAAGCTCCCATAGCTGCTCATAGAGATATGTATTTGGATGAAAAGGGTGATTTTATTTCAGAAAAAAGTAAGACAGGACCTTTAGCAGTTGGTGTTCCTGGAACCATTGCAGGAATGTTTGCTGTTCACGAAAAACTAGGCTCGCTTCCTATTGAAGAAATTTTAAAGCCTGTAATCGAACTTGCTCAAAAAGGATACATTGTCACCAAATATCAAGCAAGTAGAATTGCTCATTTTAAACCTATTTTTCTTAAAACAAACGGTGAGCCTTCTCTTTATACTGAAACTTATAAGGAAGGAGATACCATTAGAAATATAGCAATAGCAAAAACACTACAACGAATTTCAGATAATGGAAGATCGGAATTTTACAGTGGAAAAACTGCTGAGATGTTAGTGGAATTTATCCAATCAAAAAATGGAATTATTACTATGGAGGATATGAATGCTTACGAAGCTCAATGGCGTGATCCTATTATTTTTGATTATAAAAACCTTAAAGTAATTTCGATGTCACCTCCTTCAAGTGGAGGAATTTGTTTGGCACAAATATTAAAATTTATTGAGCCTTATCCTATAAAAGAATACGGTCATAATAGTACCAAAACCATTCAGGTTATTACGGAAGCTGAGCGTAGAGCTTATGCCGACAGAAGCTATTATTTAGGCGATCCTGATTTTGTTGATATTCCTTCAGAAACTTTAATAAGTGATGCGTATTTACAAGATAGAATGAAAGATTTTTCATTTGATAAAGCGACTTCATCAGATAGTTTGAGCTATGGTACAATTCCCGGCTATGAAAGTTCAGAAACCACCCATTACTCTATTGTGGATCAATTTGGAAATGCAATTGCAGTAACAACAACACTTAATGGTGCTTATGGCTCTAAATTATATTCCAATGAACTTGGCTTTTTCTTAAATAATGAAATGGATGACTTTAGTGTTAAACCAGGCGAACCCAATATTTACGGTCTTATTGGAGGGGAAGCAAATTCTATCGCACCACAAAAAAGAATGTTAAGTTCTATGACCCCTACCCTTGTCGAAAAAGACGGAAAATTTTGGATGACCGTTGGAACTCCAGGTGGTTCTACTATTATTACTTCTGTTCTACAAACTATTTTAAATGTTTATGAATTTGAAATGGACATGCAAGAAGCAGTAGATGCACCAAGGTTTCATCATCAATGGTTGCCGGATGTAGTTCGTTTTGAACCTAATTCTTTTCCTAAAGATTCTCTTCAGTATTTAACAGAAAAAGGATATAAAGTGGAAGAAAAAAACTCTACCATTATCGGAAAAGTAGATGGTATAAGAGTATTATCTAACGGAAAATTAGAAGGAGGTGCTGACAGGCGTGGCGACGATACAGCTGTTGGTTATTAAAAAAACAAGTACCGTTTAACGAAAAAGCCTGCTTTTCAGCGAATTGTAGTCCTTTTACTACAAATTTGTTGAAAAAGCCTTATTTTTGGTACCCCAAACTAAAATTCAATTAAGAAATTAAAGTTCAAAAATAAAAATTCCCAACTTTAATTTTGAGAAGTACTTATGAAGAAAAAATCATTCTTTAGGGATATATTTACCTTGATACCACTTGTATTTAGTGGTATTCTTTGTATTACCCTAGTTTTTCTTCTTTGGCAAAAAACAAGTATAAACCCAAAATTTTCAGAAACCCTCAGCAATATTTCAACCATATTTATAAGTATTAGTGGTTTTTTAGCTGCAATAATTATGGTCTATTTGGCTTTTTCAGCTTTGGGATTAAAGAATAATCGGGTACTTGTTATAGATAATTTAAGTAAGATTACTCAAAAAGTACATAATTTTAGGGAAATTGTAGGTTTACTTTTACAATCTAAAATGTGGCTTCCCGGTCTAAAAGATTATATTGATGATGAATATGATGGTTTAAATTTCTTTGAAGTAAAAGAATTTTACAAAGGAAAATCTAAGTTAGCCATTGAGTTTCTTCAAGAAAGTCATCATTATGGTGATACTGAAAATTTATACCTTGAGTTAAAGTCCTTATTATTGACCAAACCTAAGGAACGTAAAGCACCTAAGAATATTCAGTTTCCAAAAATATACGACAAAGCTATTATTGAAAAATGGTTGGAACATAAATGTGGTACCGGATTGCTATATTATTTTGGATATAAATTTGGGATTTACAAAGAAACGTTAGATATCGAATCGGTTTTTGAAAGACATCAAGAAAAAATTATTGCCTTGGCAAATTCTATAGATCCAGAAGTTTTTGAAGACTCTTCATTTAATGAAGTTTTTCTTTCAAAATTAGGAGATTATATGTCGAATGATATTATTCCAAAATTGTACCAACTTCAAGAAGATGTGACTACAGATATGCCAAAATTGCTTCAGTATATGTACGGAATATTTTTATTCTTAGTGCTTTTTGGCGTTCTTATTCCTCTAGGTTTTTTGTTATTTAATTTACCTATTCTACTATTAATAATTAGTTATGCTACCATCGTAAGTATTATTTTCTATTTAGCTACCACTTTTTATCAGTTTCTTTCAAAGGAGATAAATAGTTAGAATAAATTATAGAACACTGATTTTACTGATTAAACAGATTATCACAGGTTAAACACTCAAATGTTTTATTGCTACTTTCCGGTTGCAAAAGAATAAAAGACAACACCTCAATTTATTTCAGAAGTAATTTAATTACCTTTGCAAACTATGGCAAAAAATGATGGTTTTATTGAAGTTTATGGTGCGCGAGTTCATAATTTAAAGAACATTGATGTCACTATTCCGAGGGAGAAATTGGTGGTTATCACAGGGCTTTCTGGTAGTGGAAAATCATCATTAGCTTTCGATACTATTTATGCTGAAGGACAACGTCGTTATATTGAAACTTTTTCGGCTTATGCACGTCAGTTTTTAGGAGGGTTAGAGCGTCCCGATGTAGATAAAATTGAAGGGCTCTCTCCCGTTATTGCCATTGAACAAAAAACCACCAGTAAAAGCCCAAGATCTACCGTAGGCACTATTACTGAAATATACGATTTCCTTCGGTTATTATTCGCAAGAGCTAGTGATGCTTACAGTTTCAACACGGGCGAAAAAATGGTAAGCTATACCGATGAGCAAATTCAAGAGTTAATTTTAAAAGATTTTGAAGATAAAAAAGTTTCGATTTTAGCACCTGTTATTCGATCAAGAAAAGGACATTACCGAGAGTTATTTCAGCAAATTGCTAAACAAGGATTTTTAAAAGTCCGTGTTGATGGTGAAGTACGAGATATTGTAAAAGGAATGATGCTAGATCGTTATAAAAATCACGATATTGAAATTGTTATTGACCGTCTAAAAATCACCGAAGAAACTTTTAAAAACAAACGTCTATCCGAAACCATTATAACCGCAATGTATCATGGTGAGGATGTGTTGATGGTCTTGGATTTTGAAACGAACAAGACTCGATATTTTAGTCGATCTTTAATGTGCCCTTCAAGCGGAGTTTCTTATCCCAATCCAGAACCTAATAATTTTTCTTTTAATTCTCCAAAAGGAATGTGTCCTAATTGCAAAGGATTGGGCAAATTACATGAAGTTAATTTAGATAAAATTGTCCCTAACAAAAGCCTTTCTATTAATCAAGGAGCATTAGCACCACAAGGCTCTCAGAAACAAAATTGGGTTTTTAAACAGTTGGAGTTAATCGCTCAAAAATATAATTTCAAACTTAGTGATCCTTTTTCTAAAATTCCAAAAGAGGCTATAAATGTTATTTTCTACGGAACCGATGAAAAGTTTGAAGTAGCTTCAAAAACTTTAGGAATTACTAGAAACTATCGAATTGAGTTTGAAGGTATCGTAACTTTCCTTCAAAACACCTTTAACGACAATGAATCTAAATCACTAAAACGTTGGGCTAAGGATTATATGGATCATGTGGATTGTTCAGAATGCAATGGTGCAAGACTGCGAAAAGAGTCTTTATACTTTAAAGTAAACGATAAAAGTATAGCCGATTTAGCCCATATGGATATTGTAGATTTGGCAGATTGGTTTAAAAATTTAAACAAACATCTTTCCAAAACACAGTTAAAGATTGCTGAAGAAATCATCAAAGAAGTAAAAAACAGGTTGCAGTTTTTAATTGATGTCGGACTTACTTACCTGGCTCTGGATCGAAGTTCAAAATCTCTTTCTGGTGGTGAGGCACAACGTATTCGATTAGCAACTCAAATTGGTTCACAGTTAGTTGGCGTGCTTTATATTTTAGATGAACCCAGTATAGGATTGCATCAACGAGATAACGAAAAATTAATAGATTCCTTAAAAAAACTGAAAGATATTGGTAATTCCATCATTGTAGTTGAACACGATAAGGAGATGATTGAATCTGCCGATTATGTGATTGATATTGGTCCTGCTGCAGGAAAACATGGTGGTGAAATAGATTCCATCGGAACGCCAAGCGAAATAATAAAACACAATACGCTAACTGCCGATTACCTCAACGGAAAAAGAGAAATCGCAATTCCGAAGAAAAGACGAAAAGGCAATGGAAAAAAACTAAAACTCTCAGGAGCTACAGGGCATAATTTAAAAAATGTTACTATTGAAATTCCTTTAGGAAAAATGATAGGAGTGACAGGTGTTTCTGGAAGTGGAAAATCTACTTTAATTAATGAAACATTGTATCCAATATTAAATGCATTTTTCTTTAATGGTGTAAAAAAACCAATGCCTTATAAAAAGATAGAAGGTCTTGAAAACATTGATAAAGTAATCGATATTAATCAATCACCCATTGGAAGAACACCTCGTTCCAACCCAGCGACTTACACAGGAGTATTTTCAGAAATTCGAAGTCTGTTTGCGAAAGTTCCAGAAGCATTGATTCGTGGTTATAAACCGGGGCGTTTCAGTTTTAATGTTACTGGAGGTCGCTGTGAAACCTGTAAAGGCGGAGGTTTACGAGTTATTGAAATGAATTTCTTACCCGATGTATATGTAGAATGTGAAACCTGCCAAGGAAAACGTTTTAACCGTGAAACACTAGAGATTAAATACAAAGGGAAATCCATTTACGATGTATTGGATATGACTATTGAAGATGCTTGTATTCTTTTTGAAAAAATTCCAAAGATATATCGAAAACTCAAAACAATTCAGGATGTTGGATTGGGATATATTACGCTCGGGCAACAATCAACCACTTTGTCTGGAGGCGAAGCACAACGCATAAAATTGGCTACAGAACTTTCAAAAAGAGACACTGGAAACACTTTTTATATTTTAGACGAACCCACTACAGGCTTACATTTTGAGGACATAAGAGTTTTGTTAGTAGTTCTAAATAAATTGGTTGAAAAAGGAAATACAGTTTTGATTATTGAACATAATTTAGATGTAATAAAAACGGTTGATTACATTATCGATATTGGTCCTGAAGGTGGAAAAGAAGGTGGAAAAATTTTAGCAAAAGGTACTCCTGAAGAAATTATTAAAATCAAGAAAAGTCATACTGCAAAATTCCTTAAAAAAGAATTACTTTAGCTTGTTCAGTTTTCAGTAAATAGCCTTCAGTAGGCAGTAATTGAAAACAATCATTGATTTATTAAAATACAAAATAAGCAACTCGCTTTCTCGGGTAATACGTATGAAAAAAGAAAGAAATCCAAAAAATTGGAATGAAGTAAAAACAAACGATTCATGGGGAATATTTAAAATCATGGGGGAGTTTGTAGGTGGTTATGAAAAATTAAGTAAAATTGGACCTTGTGTTTCTATTTTTGGTTCGGCAAGAACAAAACCAGACGATAAATATTATCAATTGGCAGAAAATATTGCAAAAAAATTAGCAGAACATGGCTATGGAGTAATTACTGGCGGCGGCCCAGGAATTATGGAAGCAGGAAATAAAGGTGCTCATAATGCAGGAGGAACATCGGTAGGTTTAAACATTGTACTACCGTTTGAGCAGCATGACAATCCTTATATTGACAATGATAAGAGCATCGATTTTGATTATTTCTTTGTTCGGAAAGTAATGTTTGTAAAGTACTCACAAGGTTTTGTGGTTATGCCAGGAGGTTTTGGAACTTTAGACGAGTTTTTTGAAGCATTAACTCTTATTCAAACTCATAAAATCGGAAAATTCCCAATTATATTAGTAGGAGCCGATTTCTGGGGCGGATTGGTAGATTGGATAAAACAAACCTTATTAAAAGACTACGGAAATATTAGTCCAGACGATTTACATTTGGTAGATATAGCAGATACTGAAGAAGAAGTTTTAGATATACTAGATAACTTCTATAAAAAATACAATTTGAGTCCTAATTTTTAGTTCTAATAAATCCCCTTTCTTATGAAATCTATTTTTATAGTTTGTATTACTTTTTTCAGCTTATCTATTACAGCTCAAGAAACCATAAATACCATGTTTTATAATTTATTAGAGTTTCCTGAAGCATCCCCAAATGGACGCCCAGAAATTTTAAAGGATATATTAACTAATTTTCAACCTGATATTTTTATGGTTTGCGAATTGCAAAGTGAAGCTGGTGCTAATGCCATTATTGACATTACCTTAAACAGTGAAACAAACACATATTCTAGGGCTCCTTTTGTCTCTAACCAATCTAGCAGTTCAGATTTACAACAATTAATTTTTTACAAAACCGATAAATTTAGTATTGTAGATGCTGAAGCTATAATAACTCCTGTTAGAGATATCAACAAATATGTTTTAAAATTAAATACGGTTGATCAAGTCACAGACCCTATTTATCTTTATCTATTTATTACTCATTTAAAATCTAGCCAAGGAACTTCCAATCAGAATTTAAGATTAGATATGGTAACTGAGTTTACAGATCATCTAGAAACTATTCCTTCAGACTCATTTGTCATTTTTTCAGGAGATTTTAATTTATATACCGCTTCTGAGCCTGCTTACCAAGAAATTCTAGATCCAAGTAATGCAATTGTTATGGTAGACCCTATAGATACTCCAGCTTCATGGCATAATAATGATACTTATCAAAACATTCATACTCAAAGCACACGTATAAGTTCTAGTCCATTTGGTGCTGGAGCAGGTGGTGGACTTGATGATCGTTTTGATTTTATTACCATTTCAGAAAATATGATGAGTAATCCAAAATTAATTTATATTCCTGATAGTTATAAATCCTTAGGAAATAATGGAAATTGTTATAATATGGATATCAATGACAATTCTTGTATTGGAGAATTTAGTCAAACTTTAAGAAATAACTTATATAACATGAGTGACCACCTTCCAGTTATCATGCAATTAGAAACCAATAAAGAATTTGTTTTAGGAAGTACAGATTTTGAAATTTTTAATTCAATTTCGATAGATAAAACTTTAATAAATGATCATTTATCTATTTCAGTTTCCGATGAATATTCGCAAAATATTACTCTTTCAATATATAATACATTAGGTCAAAAAGTAATTCAGTTTGAAACTAAAAACGAACAAAACATTCAATTAGACGTATCGTTTTTACAAAGTGGCTTGTTTATATAAAAACTAATATTTTAAATTCTCCTGTATTAAAATTTATAAAAAGGTAATTGAAGGTAAAACATTTTATATTATTTATTGGGTTACTACTTAGCTCGTTTATCCAAGCGCAACATCAAATAACCATTGATGCCACTCTTGAACCTGTACAAAAAACTCTATTTATTCAACAAAAAATAGTTTATAAAAATCATTCAAATATTCCCTTAAATAAAATATACTTAAACGATTGGGCAAATAGTTTTTCGAGTAAAACTACCCCCTTAGGGAAACGTTTTTCCGAAAATTATCAAAGTTCCTTTCATTTTGAAAAAAACAAAAATCGAGGGCATACAACAATTATTAGTATTAATAATATTCAAAACAATGCCTTAGATTGGGAACGAGGAGATGAAGTAGATATTATTCACATTAAATTAGATAATACCCTTCAACCAGGAGAAACTTATACTCTAAATTTAGAATACTACATCGTACTGCCAGATGATAAATTTACACGTTATGGTGTTACAAAAAGTGGTGATTTCAAAATACGATATTGGTACCTATCACCTGCAGTTTTTGATGGTGAATGGCATTATTATAGCAATAAAGATTTAAATGATAGTTACCTTTCTCCATCTACTTTTGATATTCGTTTTCAAGTCCCAAATGATTTTACGATAGTTTCAGACTTAAAAGTTGTTTCAGATACTTTTGAAAAAGAAAAAAGAACTTATCATTTAACTGGCAAAAACAGAATGCAAGTAAAACTGCAATTACTGAAAGCCTCCGATTTTGAAACAGTGGTCACCGATAAAGTAGAAATAACTACTAACCACACTCATAAAAATATTACTCCGCCTGTTAAAGCTTTAATAATTGATCGTGTTGTACAGTTTTTAGATACTAAATTAGGAGATTATCCATTTGAAAAAATGATGATTTCTGAAATAGATTATAAAAGAAATCCTGTTTATGGGCTTAATTTATTGCCAGAATTTATTAGTCCTTTTCCTAATGGTTTTGAGTATGATATTGAAATGTTAAAAATTATTAGTCGTACTTATTTAGAAAACACATTAGCTTTAAACCCTCGTGATGACCATTGGTTAATTGGTGCATTTCAAGTGTATTTAATGATGGAATATATAGACACTTACTATCCCGATATGAAGATATTAGGAAACTTAAGTAATTTGTGGCTTGCTCGATTATTTTACGCTTCAGAATTAGAATTTAATGATCAATATTCTTTTTTGTATTTGAATATGGCAAGAAATAATTTGCATCAGAAAATAACTACACCTAGAGACTCATTACTAAAATTCAACAAAAATATTGCCAGTGATTATTATGGAGGAAAAGGATTGTTATACCTTTCAGATTATCTCGGAAATGATGCCGTATTAAAAAGCATCAAACAGTTTTTTTCTGAAAATGAATTGAAAGCCATCCACTCTAAGGAATTTCAAAAATACCTTGAACAGAACACAGACAAATCGGTAGATTGGTTTTTTAAAGATTTTGTTGATAATAGAAATACTATTGAATTCACCCTAAAGAATGTTAAGAAAATGAAGGATTCGATAGAGGTTACTGTGGTAAATAAACGTAACACTTCCTTACCTATTTCTATTTATGGAATCAACAAAAATAAAATAATATATAAAAAGTGGTTAGCTCCAATAGATTCTTCTGTTACCGTAACATTACCATTAAAAAATATTCGTCAAATTGCTTTAAATTATGAAAGTAAAGTACCTGAATATAATGAACGGAATAATTTTAAAAAGGTTAAAGGTTTATTAAACAAACCAATTCAGATTAAAGTTTTTAAAGATGTAGAAAATCCAAAGTATAACCAGATATTTTTAATGCCTGAATATAGCTATAACGTATATGACGGAATTGCTTTAGGACCAAAATTATATAATAAGACCATACTTCGGAAAGAGGTTAAATACAAACTAGAACCATTATACGCATTTAAATCTAAAACCATTGTGGGTAGTGCTTCACTAAGATATAAAAAAATGCCGGAATTCGGAAATGTATATTTCTATAGGTTTGGAGTCTCTGGAAATTATTTTTCGTACGATGAAGGATTATTTTACAAACGTTTAAGCCCTTATGCAACTATTGGATTTAGAAATAGTAAAGATCTACGTAGTAATAAAAGGCATTATATTAATTTAAGAAATGTCACTGTAGATCGAGATATTAACCCAAATAAACCACTAGACACGCCTAATTACAGTGTGTTTAATTTAAGTTACGTGTTTTCAAATCCAAATTTAATCAATCATTATAGAGCTGTGGTTGATTATCAATTATCTTCAGAATTTAGTAAAATAGCAACTACATTAAAATACCGAAAGTTATTTAATAATAATCGGCAAATTGATATTCGAGTTTTTGCAGGTGTATTTTTGAAAAATAATACTGATCCAAACGATGACTTTTTCAGTTTTGCATTAGACCGTCCCACCGATTACCTTTTCGACTATAATTACTACGGAAGAAGTGACGATACAGGTTTTTTTAGTCAGCAGTTAATTGTTGCTGAAGGGGGGTTTAAATCCAAGTTAAGTCCATCTTTTTCAAATACTTGGATGACAACGATGAATGTAAGCACTAATATTTGGCGATGGATTCAAGTTTATGGCGATATTGGTTTTGTAAACAATAAGAATCTAGGCACTGAAACGCTTTATGATAGCGGATTAAGGCTTAGTTTGGTAGAAGATTACTTTGAGGTTCTCTTTCCAGTTTATTCCAATTTAGGTTGGGAAATGGGGCAAGCAAATTATGAAGAAAAAATACGATTTATAATCACCATAGATATTCACACCCTATTCGGATTATTCTCCCGAAAATGGTATTAAATTTTATTAGTAATACCCGTTGTGCATTAATAATTGAATAAGAAAAGTTGTTCATTGACTCATTAAAGTCGTATATTTATTTGAATATCAAACAATTAAATATATGAACAACTTTAAAGCAAATTACAATAAAATTTTAGAAGTACTAAAGTCA
>JAJRQR010000019.1 GCA_024280145.1 Bacteroidota bacterium | reverse complement strand
TATTGCAAAATTTGAAGTCTCATTAATTAAAACTATTTTTACAAAAAAGCATAAACCTTTGGATATTTTAGACATCAGAATTATCGATATTGTTGACATTGTATTGGTCGCTTTCCTATTATATTATATCTATAAATTAATTAAAGGGACGGTTGCCATCAATATTTTTATTGGAATTGTAATAGCTTACGCCATTTGGAAAGTAACCGAATTGCTTGAAATGGAAATGCTTAGTAAAATCCTTGGCGGTTTTCTTGGTGTCGGAATGGTGGCTTTGGTGGTTGTGTTTCAACAAGAAATAAGACGATTTTTATTAATGTTAGGTTCTACCAATTTTAGTGCAAGAAGAAAATTTATAAAACAGTTTCGCTCTTCAGATAAAAACAATTCACTTACTAATATTGAAGCTTTAACACAGGCTTGTGAGCGAATGAGCAAAACTAAAACTGGTGCTTTAATAGTAATTAAGCGTACCAATAGTTTGGACTTTGTAAAGACTTCTGGTGATGAAATGAATATTGAAATCAACCAACCCATCATCGAAAGTATTTTTTATAAAAACAGTCCGCTGCATGATGGCGCTATGATAATAGAAGACAATACTATTGTTGCAACTCGGGTAGTTTTACCTGTAAATAACGATCGTGAAATCCCACAACGCTTTGGTTTACGACACCGTGCGGCAGTTAGTATTTCTGAAAAAACCGACGCTGTTTGTTTGACAGTTTCCGAAGAAAATGGTCAAATATCCTATATCAATGATGGTAATTTTGTGTTATTTGAAGGTATGGAAGAATTAAACGAATTGCTTGAAACAGATTTATCTCAATAAAATTTTTTCTAGCTAATAAATATTGGAATGTTTCAAAGGGTTTAAATTAACTCGCCTCTTTGTCTAAAAATTGCACTTCATATAAGTTTTTATAATAGCCATTTTCTTTTGCTAATAATTCTTTATGGCTTCCAATTTCTACTATTTTCCCGGCGTCCATTACAATAATTTTATCTGCTTTTTTAATGGTTGCCAAACGGTGAGCAATGATAATAGAAGTTCTTCCTTTGGTGATTTTTTCAGTAGCAATTTGTATCATTTCTTCGGAATATGAATCTATAGAAGAGGTCGCTTCATCTAAAATCAAGATACTAGGATTGCTTACATAAGCCCTTAAAAATGCTAATAATTGTCGCTGACCAGAAGAAAGCATCACTCCACGTTCCTTAACATTATAACGGTATGTTTCTGGTAATGAACTTATAAATTTATGAACCCCAATTTCCTTTGCAGCAGCAATTACATCTGCTTCAGAAATAGTATCATTATTTAAAGTAATATTGTTTAAAATAGAATCTGCAAATAAGAAAACGTCTTGTAAAACGACGGCAATATTATTCCGTAAAGATTTTAAGGTATAGTCTTTAATTGATGTGTTATCAACTAAAATATCGCCTTTATCAATTTCATAAAAACGAGAAAGTAAATTAATAATCGTCGATTTTCCTGCACCAGTTGCTCCAACAATTGCGACTGTTTCTCCAGGTTTCACTATAAATGAAATTCCTTTTATAATCTCTTCTCCTTCTATATATGAAAAATGAACATTTTTAAACTCTATAGAACCATTAGTGTTTGTTAGTAGTTTTGCCCCTACATCTTCAATATGAGATTCAGTATCTAAAACTTCAAAAACTCTTCTTGCTGCAACCATACCCATTTGGAGAGTATTGAATTTATCAGCAATTTGTCTCAGAGGTCTAAATAACATTTGTGATAAATCTATAAAAGCGACGATGATCCCTAAACTAATAATTCCGCCTTCCGCAGCATTTAAACCTCCATACCAAACTACCAAACCAATAGCAACCGATGAAGACATTTCTGCAATAGGAAAGAAAATAGAGTTATACCAAACCGTTTTAATCCACGCTTTTTTATGCTTTTCGTTAATTTCTTTAAATTCCTTATATTCTGTTTTCTCACGAGTAAAAATCTGAACGATTTTCATCCCCGTAATTCTTTCTTGAACAAATGAATTTAGATTGGCAACTTGGCTTCTAACTTCTTCAAAAGCGACTTTCATGGCTCTTTGAAAAATTCTGGTTGCATATAAAACCACTGGCAATATTGAAAAAACAATCAATGTCAATTGCCAACTTTTATAAAACATAACACCAATAATAACCACCATTTTTAGCAAGTCACTTATTAACATAAACAAGCCTTGGCTAAAAATACTAGAAATGGTTTCAATATCGTTTACGGCTCTGGTAGTCAACCTTCCTACAGCGCTAGTGTCGTAATATTTTAGTTTAAAACTCAACATTAATTTGAAGAGTTTTACTCGAATATCCCTAATTACACTTTGCCCCAACCAATTGGTAAAAAAGATAAAAGTGAGCATAAAAAGAGTTTCCAAAAGCAAAACACCAACCATTAAGGAGATGTAAAAAACTAAGTTTTCGCTATCTTTTGGAACAATAGATTCGTCGATAGTTTTTTGCATTAACAAAGGACGAATAACTCCCAACACCGACATTAAAACCGCAGCAAAACCTACATAATAGAACGTGCCTCGATACTTATTGGTAAAACCCAATAATCGTTTAAATAGATTTAAATCGAATGCTTTTCCTGCTGCTGCCATAATATTCCCTGCGAAGGCAGGGTTATTTATTTTACAATTCACACCGTGACTTGGAGTCACGGTGTGAATAAATTATATTTTTATACTCTCAGGATAAACCACCCGAGTTAAATAAAGTCCTTTTGACGGAGCAGAACTACCTGCCTTACTTCTGTTTTTACTTTTTAAAATTTTGTGAAATTGGTGTATTGAAGTTTTTTCAAACCCAACATCTAAAAGCGTTCCCACTATGGCTCTTACCATATTTCGTAAAAACCGATCTGCTTTTATTGTAAAAATTAATTGGGAATTTTCAACTTTCCAATAGGCAACTTTTACATCGCAAAAATACGTTTTTACATCGGTGTTGGAACGAGAAAAGCATTGAAAATCTCTATAGTTCAATAACTCAGCTGCTGCTTCATTCATAAACTCTATAGTTGGCTGATGGTGAATTAGATGTGCAAAATCTTCTAAAAAAGGGTTTTTCTGAAGTGTAATCACATATTCATATTCCCTTTCAATAGCATCAAAACGAGCATGAGCATCTTCTTTTACTTGAAATATATTCTGAATAGAAATATCCTTCGGAAGTAACGAATTTAGTTTGTATTGCAAATCTGAAACATCTTCAATTTCTTCAAAATCAAAATGAGCAAACAACTGCTTGGCGTGAACTCCAGCATCTGTTCTGCCTGCTCCAACCACCTGAATTTCTTTCCGAAGCAAAGTTGACAGTGCTTTTTCCAAAACTTCTTGTACCGTTATTGCATCGGGCTGTATTTGCCAACCGTGATAGTTTTTACCGTTGTATGCTAAATCTATAAAATATCGCAAGGAATCTTGTATTTTTGCCGTTATGCAACATAACTTAGTGAAGTTGCAGAGTTCAAAGATATATAAAAAACAACAGTAGAACATGTTAAATATGTTGTCTTTGCGATGAAAAACAAAAAATTACATTCCTGCCTTCGCAGGAACGTATTAATTAAAAAGATACCCGTTTTCATGGGCATAATTTGAAGAAAATACTACTCCTTTCTGATACTCACAGTCATATTGACGATACAATTATCAAATATGTAAAGCAAGCCGATGAAGTTTGGCACGCAGGTGATATTGGCGATTTAAAAGTAACCGACACCTTAAAAAAACTAAAACCTTTACGTGCTGTTTACGGGAATATTGACAACGCTGAAGCTCGCTTAGAATTTCCACTGCACAACCGGTTTATGTGTGAAAAAGTGAATGTTTGGATTACACATATTGGTGGCTATCCGGGAAGATACAGTCCTTCTATTAGAGAAGAAATAAGAGCAAATCCGCCTAAATTATTTATCACGGGACATTCGCACATTTTAAAAGTAATGAACGATAAAAAATTAGGGTTGCTACATATGAATCCCGGAGCCATTGGCACACACGGGTTTCATAAAGTAAGAACAATGCTTCGTTTTGAAATTGATGGTGATAAGATTGGTAATTTGGAGGTTGTTGAAGTGAAACGATAAAAACAAAAACCCTAAAAGATGGCATTCTTTTAGGGTTTCAAAATATACTAAGATTTGCGGTTTAGCGCAACCGATCCACAGATTTTACGAGGTCTTCATCCTTTTTAATGGCCTTATTGGCCATGACTAAAAAAACGATAGAAATGATAGGAAGTAAAACCCCAATACCCTTCTCCGAAACCAAAGTTTCTCCGGATAACGTTAGTGCT
>JAJRQR010000200.1 GCA_024280145.1 Bacteroidota bacterium | reverse complement strand
TAAAGATTTAACTTGTTTTGATTTCTACGGAAGTTATTTAATGGTTGAAAAAGAGGATCGAAAAGATTATTTGATAATTCAAAAAGAAAAGAAGAATTACACTTGTTTGCGATTAAATGTTCAGAATGTAAAAGAAGTTTCAGATAAGTTGAAAAATAAAAATATTGAAGTAGATTACCAAGAACACGATTGGGGAATTGTAGCAAAATTCAAAGATCCAGATGGCAATTTACTAGCATTTAAAGATTCTGAAAAATTTGATAAGCAAATTGAAGAATACAATTTAAGGAGTAAGATTAATTTACCCGATTTTCGGGCAATAGTATGAAAAAACTAAAAAGCTACATCAACGGACAATGGTTGTCAGGAAACGGAGAAGGAGTGCCAATGCACGACGCCGTTACAGGAGAAATTGTTGCCTTATCCGACACTTCAGGGTTTGATTTTTCTGAAGTACTTCACTATGGAAGAACAAAAGGAGAAGCACTTCGTAAAATGACATTTCAGGAAAGAGGAAATATGCTAAAAAAATTAGCATTTTATCTAATAAAAAAGAAGCAACATTTTTACGATATAAGTTATAGAACAGGGGCTACTAAAGTCGATAGTTGGATAGATATTGAAGGAGGTTTCGGAAACCTTTTTGCCAATGCATCTCTTCGGAAATTATTCCCGAATCAACCGTATCACGTAGAAGGCGATCCGATAGATTTATCAAAAGGAGGTCGTTTTATGGCACATCATATTTTAGTGCCAAAACGCGGTGTTGCAATTCATATCAATGCTTTTAATTTCCCTGTTTGGGGAATGCTTGAAAAATGTGCTGTTAACTGGATGGCAGGTGTTCCTGCTGTGGTAAAACCTGCGACAAACACTTCGTTTTTAACAGAAGCCGTAGTTCGAGAAATCATCGCTTCAGGAATTTTACCCGAAGGATCTTTGCAGTTAATATCTGGTTCAGCGAGAAGTATTTTAGATTCAGTAGAATCACAAGATGTAGTCACATTTACAGGTTCCGCAACTGTTGGGAGAATGTTGAAAGCACACCCTAGAATTATCAATGAATCGGTTCCTTTTAATATGGAAGCAGATTCTTTAAACGCAAGTGTTCTTGGTGAAGATGCTGTTCCTGGAACTCCAGAATTTGATATATTTGTAAAAGAAGTTAGAAAGGAAATGACCGTAAAATGTGGTCAAAAATGTACTGCAATTAGACGAATTATTGTTCCAGAAAAATTGATAGAAGATGTACAAATTGCCATCGGACAACAATTAGATAAAGTAACCATTGGAGACCCAAGATTGAAAGAAGTTAGAATGGGAGCCTTGGTAAGTAAAGATCAAGTAGAAGAAGTAAGAGAACGAGTAGGTGAATTAACAAAAACAGCAAAAATTGTTTACGGAAATCTAGATGAAGTCAAAACCATTGGAGCGTCTTCAAAAGATGGAGCTTTCCTAGCGCCAATATTATTAAGAGAAGATCATCCATTTACCAACACCAGAATTCACGAAATTGAAGCTTTTGGGCCTGTAAGTACGATGATGCCCTATAAAACATTAGATGAAGCTATTCATTTAGCGCATTTAGGAAAAGGTTCGTTAGTGTCTTCTATCGTTACCAATAGCGATAAAATTGCAAAAGAATATGTAGTGGAAGCTGCTACACATCACGGTCGTATTTTGGTATTAAACAGAGAGAACGCAAAAGAAAGCACAGGTCACGGTTCACCGTTACCAACCCTAGTTCACGGAGGCCCAGGGCGTGCCGGTGGAGGAGAAGAAATGGGAGGAATACGAGGTGTAAAACATTATTTACAACGTTGTGCTATTCAAGGAACTCCAACAACATTGACTGAAATCACAGGGATTTACCAACCAAAAGCTGCCTATAAAGAAGCAGAGAAACATCCGTTTTCATATCATTGGGAAGATATCAAAGTCGGAATGTCTATGAAAACTCATAAACGAACTGTAACCGATACCGATATTATAAATTTCTCCAATTTAACTTGGGATAATTTCTATGCGCATACAGATATCACTTCCCTTGACGGAAGTATTTTTGAAAAAAGAACAGCACACGGTTATTTTATTTTAGCTGCTGCGGCCGGACTTTTTGTCTATCCAAATAAAGGACCTGTCGCTGCAAATTACGGATTGGAAGATTGCCGTTTTGTGCGTCCGATTTACCATAACGATACTATTTATGTTCGATTAACTTGTAAACAAAAAGTAGATCGAGACCAACGAGGAAAAGAACTACCAAGCGGAATTGTAAAATGGTACGCCGAAATATTTGACGCAGATGATGAATTGGTAGCAATCGCAACAGTATTGACAATGGTTCAGAAAAAGCAAACCATTTTTACTGAAATGACTTCGGAAAAAATTCAGGAATGTTTAGATAAGTTGAAGGAAGATTCCAAACCAACATGGGGAATTATGTCGCCACAACATATGATAGAACATATAGAATTGTCCTATAGAATTGCTTCAGGTGAAATTCAAAATTTTGAAATTGCAACTCCCGAAAAATATATAGATAAAGTTCAAGAAGTACTTTATAATTACGAGCCAATGGCACTAGGTTTTGATTTTCCACTTCATAAAAAAGGAGAAGTAGAAGATTTAAAACACGAGAATTTACAAGTTGCAAAATTGAAAATGTTAGATGCAAGAGAAGAGTATCTGGCTTTCTTTAAAGAAAACCCGAAAGCTATTTTGAAAAATGTAGTCTTCGGAAATTTAGAAAAATTTGATTGGTATTTGTTGGAGCGTAAGCACCTTAATCATCACTTTAAACAATTTGGATTACTATAAACAAAAACCTATTAGGTTTAAATTATAATTAATATGCTTAAACCCTACGTAAAAACAACAACAAACAAAGGAGTCGCAACCATCGAGTTCTTCCACCCAGCACACAATAGCCTGCCAGGAAATATTCTAGCAGATTTGGCAAATTCCATAACCAAAGCAGGAGAAGATGATGAAATAAAAGTAATCATTTTTAAAAGTGGAGGTGATCGTACTTTTTGTGCTGGTGCAAGTTTTGAAGAATTAATAAATATCAATGATGCAGCAACAGGAAAAGTATTTTTCTCTGGATTTGCAAATGTGATTAATGCCATGCGAAAATGCCCTAAGTTTATCATCGGACGAATTCAAGGAAAAACAGTGGGAGGGGGAGTTGGAATCGCTTCGGCAACTGATTATTGTATGGCATCTAAATTTGCTTCCATAAAATTAAGTGAGTTGAATGTTGGTATTGGACCTTTTGTAGTTGGACCTGCAGTAGAAAGAAAATTAGGAGTTAGTGGAATGTCACAAATAGCCATCGATGCGAATACTTTTTATTCTGCTGAATGGGCAAAACAAAAAGGGCTATATGCTCAGGTTTTTGAAACGGTTGAAGAACTAGATAATGAAGTTCAGAAATTTGCTGAGAATTTATGTAATTACAATCCGGAAGCGATGAAAGAAATGAAAAAAGTAATTTGGAACGGAACTGAAGATTGGGATCAATTATTAGCAGAACGTGCTGAGATAAGTGGAAGATTAGTGCTTTCAGATTTCACAAAAGAAACGTTGAAGAAGTTTAAATAAACTAAACCTAACAGGTTTTCAAAACCTGTTAGGTTTTTGAAAGAAATTAATATGATATATTCATTCAAAGGACATATACCTGTAGTTCACAAAAGCAGTTTTGTACACCCTTTAGCTGCGGTTACCGGCAATGTAATTATTGGTAAGAATTGTTATATCGGTCCTGGAGCAGCGATTCGTGGTGATTGGGGTGAGATTATTTTAGAAGACGGAGTAAATGTGCAAGAAAACTGTACCGTACATATGTTTCCTGGAAAAACAATCGTATTAAAAGAAGGTGCCCACGTTGGTCACGGAGCCATTATTCACGGAGCAAATCTAGGTCGAAATTGTTTAATAGGAATGAATTCTGTAATAATGGATGATGCCGAAATTGGAGAAGAATGTATCGTTGGTGCCATGGCATTTGTTAAAGCAGAAACTGTTTTTGAAAGAAGAAAATTAATAGTAGGTAATCCTGCAAAAGCAATTAAAGATGTTTCAGATGAAATGATAGCTTGGAAAACAGCCGGTACAAAATTATATCAGCAGTTGCCAGCAGATTGTCACGAGAGTTTAAGAGAAGTTGACCCGCTTCGGGAAATTCCAAAAAATAGGCCGATACAGATAAATTACGTTGAAACATTAGCATAGTTAAAAAGAAATAAATAAAAAGAATGTCCCAGTACGAATTCAAAATGCCGAAACTAGGCGAGAGTATCACCGAAGCAGCCATTATCAAATGGTTCAAAAATGTAGGTGATCCTATTGAGGAAGACGAAATTCTATTAGAAGTCGCTACAGACAAAGTAGATTCTGAAGTTCCGTCATTGGTAACAGGTGTGGTCTCTGAATTATTGTATAAGCAAAACGATGTTATAAAAATTGGAGAGACCATCGCCATTATTAAAACAGATGGGAAGGTTTCGGTAAAAAAAACTTCAAAAAAAGAATCAAACTCGGGCACTGAGCGGAGCCGAAGTGCGAATAAAAAGACTAAATCTAAAAAGCGACATACCTCTTCAAATACTTCCTTTAAAGTAGAAAATTCAAATTTATTTTTCTCTCCATTAATTATTAGTATTGCTAAAGAACATCATATAAGCTTTGAAGAATTGGCTCGAATTCCAGTTTCAGGAAATGGGAATCGCCTTCGAAAAAGTGATTTGATGAATTACATAGAAGAAGGACGTCCTTATAAATTTGCACAACCTGTTGCTGAAAAAAGTGGTTTTCAAGTACCAGATTTAAAATTTGATAAAGGAAAAGGGAAGATTGTTGAAATGGATCGTATGCGACAAATGATTGCTGATCGGATGGTTTTCAGTAAACATACCTCGCCTCACGTAACTGCCTATGTGGAAGCGGATCTTACTGAAATGGTAGCATGGCGAAATAAAATGAAGATTCTGTTTTTAGAGAAATATCAGGAAAGACTAACCTTTACTCCTTTGTTTATTGAGGCAGTTGCTAAAGCAATTGTAGATTTTCCTATGATAAATTCTTCTTTAGATGGGAATAATATTATCGTGAAAGAAGGTATAAATATAGGAATGGCAGCAGCATTACCTTCTGGAAATTTGATTGTTCCGGTGGTGAAAAATGCCGATAAAAAGAACTTGTACGAATTAGCAAAAAATATTAATTCATTAGCTGTAAAAGCAAGAGAAAATAAACTGAAAGCAGATGATATGTCGGGGAGTACTTTTACTATTTCCAACGTAGGAACATTTGGATCGGTAATGGGAACTCCAATTATTAATCAGCCCGAAGCTGCGATTTTAGCTACAGGAATTATAAAGAAACGAGCTGAAGTAATTGAAAAACCAGAAGGCGATTCAATTGAAATAAGAAGTATGATGTACTTGTCACTTTCCTTTGATCATCGGATTGTGGACGGGTTTTTAGCTGGTTCTTTTTTAAGAAGAATTGCAGATTATATGGAAAATCACGATTTAAAACGAAAAATATAAAACATTAAAATGTCTTTTAGTAAGACAAAAAAGTAAAGTTATGGAAACAATAAAAGTAACAAAAACGAAACATTCAAAATTAAATGAATTAGATTTTGATAATATCCCTTTAGGAAAAATATTCACCGATCATATGTTTATTTGTGATTATGAAAATGGAACTTGGAACAATCCTCGAATTGCACCAATGCAGACTATTGCTACTCATCCAGCAACAATGGCATTGCATTACGGACAGGCTATTTTTGAAGGAATGAAAGCGACTTTAAATGCTGCTGGAGAACCACTATTATTCAGACCCGACAAAAACGGAGCTCGTTTAAATACCAGTGCAGTTAGAATGGGAATGCCAGAATTACCTGAAGAAATATTTGCTGAAGGATTAAAACAATTGGTGAGTTTAGACCGAGAATGGATTCCTAAGAAAAAAGGAAGCGCTATGTATTTGCGTCCGTTTATGTATGCCGACGAACATTTTATTGGAATGCGTGCAGCAACCAGTTATAAATTTATTATTATTTGTTCACCTGCAGGGCCTTATTTTAGTGATAGAGTGAAATTATACGCAGAGAAAAAATACATTAGAGCAGCTCACGGAGGAACAGGAGAAGCAAAAGCAGCGGGAAATTATGCCGCAGCAATTTTACCTACTGAAGAAGCCAAAGCAAAAGGTTACAATCAGATTTTATGGTTAGATGCAGCCGAACATAAGTATATTGAGGAGGTAGGAACGATGAATATTTTCTTTAAAATCAATGGTAAATTCATTACACCAAGGCGTGATGGATCTATTTTAGACGGAATCACACGTATGAGCGTGATCGATTTATTACGACATAAAGGCTTTGAAGTAACCGAACGCCCTATCACATTAGATGAAATAAAAGAAGCTTCAGAAAACGGAACTTTAGAAGAAGCTTTCGGAACGGGAACAGCAGTAGGGATTGCTTATATTCAGGAAATTGGTTCAGAAGAAGGGACGATTCACGTTTCTGATGAAAGCCCGGTAGCTCAAGATGTAAATGACACGCTTAATGCAATAAAAATTGGGGAATCTGAAGATGTTTTTGGTTGGATGATGCCGGTTTCGTAAGTATAAAGTTATTTGTATGTCTTTGCGAGTGAAGTATGAACGCGGCAATCTCATTATAATTAAGAATGAAGTTAAAAATGAATTAGAATAATTTCGAAAACATTCCCCTTAATTCCCCTTTAAAGGGGGAAATGATTATGGAAAATATAAACAAAGCAACCCTAAAAAAAGCCTTCGCAAACCTATGTACTGCAAAGGCAATGACCGAGGAATATGAGGACAACTTTAAAGAAGTTTCTAAATATGTTCACGCAACTTCTCGTGGTCACGAAGTAATTCAGACTGCTTTAGGAATGCAATTATTACCGCAGGATTATGCCTTTCCATATTACCGAGATGATTCCATGTTATTGGCGGTTGGGATGAAACCTTATGAGTTAATACTTCAGGTGTTGGCTAAAAAAGATGATCCATTTTCGGGAGGGAGAACCTATTATTCCCATCCGAGTTTAAAAGATGATGATAAGCCTAAAATTCCACATCAAAGTTCTGCAACTGGAATGCAGACAATTCCTGCTACAGGAGTTGCAATGGGTTTTTGGTATAAAGAAGTACATTCCTGCGAAGGCAGGAATCTCATGAAAGAAAATGAAATTTCTCATTTATCTAAAAAAAGCTTTAAAAAGAATGATAATGAAGATTCAAATTGTTTCTTTGATTCACAAGATCCCCGCCTTCGCGAGGATTTGCCGATAGTAGTTTGCTCTCTAGGTGATGCTTCAGTAACCGAAGGGGAAATTTCTGAAGCTTTCCAAATGGCAGCATTAAAACAACTTCCCATTTTGTATTTGGTGCAAGATAATGGATGGGATATTTCGGCTACAGCTGAAGAAACTAGAGCTCAGAATGCTTTTGAATATGCCAAAGGATTTAAAGGGTTAGAAGCCGTTTCAATAGACGGAACTGATTTTGAAGAGAGTTATTCAACCCTTCAGAAAGTAATTAAAACTATCAGAACAGAAAGAAGACCTTTCTTGGTTCACGCAAAAGTTCCTTTGTTAAATCATCATACTTCGGGAGTGAGAATGGAATGGTATCGGGATGATTTAGAAGAAGCAAAAAGTAGAGATCCCTATCCGAAACTAAAAAAGTTGTTAGTTGAAAATGGTTTTACTTCTGAAGAAATTCAGAAAATAGAAGCATCTGCAAAAGAAACTGTAAAAAAGGCATTGATAAAAGCTTTAAAAGCGGAAGATCCTAAACCCGAAGATTTATTTACACACGATTTCGCACCAACACCAATCACAGAAGAAGTTGGAGAACGAACACCCAAAGGAGCAGAAAAAGTAGTGATGGTAGATTGCGCCTTGTTTGCCATAGAGGAGTTGATGACAAAACACAAAGAATGCTTGATGTACGGGCAAGATGTGGGAGGAAGATTAGGCGGAGTTTTTAGAGAAGCCGCAACTTTAGCTCAAAAATTTGGAGACCATCGCGTTTTTAATACTGCTATTCAAGAAGCGTTTATTGTAGGAAGTACAGTGGGAATGAGTGCTGTAGGATTGAAACCTATTGTTGAGGTTCAGTTTGCAGATTATATTTGGCCAGGACTCAATCAGTTATTTACTGAGGTAAGTAGAAGCTGTTATTTGTCCAATGGAAAATGGCCGGTTTCTATGATATTACGTGTTCCGATTGGCGCTTATGGCAGCGGTGGCCCTTATCATTCGTCATCTGTAGAAAGTGTGGTTGCTAATATTCGAGGTATAAAAATTGCGTATCCGAGTAATGGAGCCGATTTAAAAGGCTTGATGAAAGCGGCTTATTACGATCCAAATCCGGTAGTGATTTTAGAACATAAAGGTTTGTATTGGAGTAAAGTTCCAGGAACTAAAGGAGCAACTTCGGTAGAACCTGCTGAAGATTATATATTACCTTTTGGGAAAGCCTGGGTGCTTCAAGAAATTTGGAAACAAGAGGAAGAAGAAACTCTTTCAATTATTACTTACGGGATGGGAGTACATTGGGCAATGAATGCTTCGGAGGAATTGAAAATGCAAGATAAAATTGAAATTGTCGATTTACGAACTCTTCATCCATTGGATTATAAAACTGTTTTTAATTCGGTTAGAAAATGTGGGAAGTGTTTGGTAGTAACTGAAGAGCCTTCAGAAAATAGTTTTTCAAGAGCCTTACAAGGAAGGATTCAAGAAGAATGTTTTAGGGATTTAGACGCACCTGTGATGTTAATTGGGAGTGAAAATATGCCAGCAATTCCTTTAAATTCTATATTAGAACAAACGATGATTCCTTCTACTGAAAAGGTGAAAGCTAAAATTTTAGAGATATTGAATTATTAAAAAATAAAAAAGGATTCACGTTTTAAATGAATCCTTTTTTGTTTTTTAATAACTATATTTTTATTTAAAAATTATAACTTAATCCAACCACAACAAAATCATTTTTTATAACTAATGGTCTTAAGGTATCATTAAAATAAAAACTAAGGTTATTTTCGTATTCAGTAATATAACTAAAGGTTAAGCCAAAATAGTCGCCATTACTAATCTGAAATAAAGTCCCTACTTTTGGAAGGAAGAAGTAATTTTGTTTACTATCTTTAAAAGCTGCATTTCCAATATTTCCTTTATAATAGTCTAATGTGTATCCATACCCTATTCCTAAAAATGGTTTAATAGTTCCTTTTTTATTGAATAAATACTCAAGTCCTAATGAAAAACGGTATGAATTATTATTGAAATTTAAATCAAACCCTTGCCCTTTATAATCTTTATCTCCTGTAAATAATAAGGAAACATCAAAGTCAAAATAGAGATTTCCTTGTGCCTTCCCAACAAAACTTGGAGAAACTGAAATTCCAAAACCAACACCAAAAGCTTGTGAGTTTTCAGAGTTGTTATTTATCGTTAAATTGTTAAAACTTGTTTGAACTCCAGCATAAAATCTCAATATATCTGTATTGTGAGTATTTGCGTTTTCAATTTCTTTTTAGGTGGGAGTATATTCGCTATAACTGCAATTATTATAACTGTTTACAAGTTCAATTAACACTTTTTCGTTAATGTCTTTTTTATTTATTTGATTTCTAATATCATTACAATCATTAAAGAGTAATGATAAAGTTCCTGGAATTTGAGATTTGTCAATTTTTAAATTTACTACTTTTCCTGTTCCATTATCCAATAAAACTAAATAATCCGAATTACTTAAATCAAACAATGTTGCTTTTCCAGTTTCAATTTTTGAAGCTAAATAGAAATCGTTTTTAAAATTAAGTAAGGAGTAATCTCTACCAGAGACAGAAATATTTTTTAAGGATTTAAAATCATACGTTTTATTGGTATTGTTTTTCTTTAATGTTACTTTTTTAGAAGTATTGTCAATTGAAACCCTTCCAGTAATTACTTTGCTTTTAGTTGTTTCAATAGTTCCGTTTTGAAAATTTTGGGCAAAAATGCCTGTTGAAAAAAGTAGAACGAGTGAAAACAGTTTGTAATTTAATTTCATATAATTAAGTTTTTTATTTTTAGAGTTATTTAGCTTCAACTCCAGGAGGATATTGAGCTATTATTTTTGAAACAATTTCTTTGATACGAGCTTCTTTTTTTTCAACCGTGCTCATTACTAAATCGCCTTTCCCAATTCCTTGCCAAACAAGTTCATTAGTGGTTTTGTCAATAAAGTCGATATATAAAGTTCCTTCAGTTGAAGTTGAAACCGAAGATCCACCGTATCCACCATACCATGGTCCGTAGCCGTAACCCCAGTAACCATAGCTATTGTTGTAAACATCTACGCGTTGTCTTTCTTTCGTAAAAATACTAATTAGCAAATCTGGTGTTTCAGAAATAGTCATTCCTTTTAAGGAAAGGTTAGCTTCAATTTCACGCATAATTCTTTTTTTATCAAGATCTGAAATTTGAGCTTGATCAATTCCCGGCTTATAAAAAGCAAAAGTTTTATACTTGGTAAAATCTGTTTGTGAGTCGTAATCTGAAACTACCTTTATTGTAGAACAAGATGTTAGAGTTAGTGTTAAGATAATTGCAAAAAGGCTTAAGATTTTCATAGTGTTACATGTTATTAATTAATTTATCATCAACAAAATTTGGAAGTGTAACCTGCAACATCGGATTCTTTTTCATAGCTCTTTTTATTGCGAATACTGCTTCTTCATTTCTTGCCCAACTACGTCTTGAAATACCGTTATTTACATCCCAATAAAGCATTGCTTCTAAACGTCGTTGTGCGTCTTTACTACCATCAAGAACCATACCAAAGCCCCCGTTTATAACTTCACCCCAGCCTACGCCACCACCATTATGGATGCTTACCCAAGTAGCTCCTCTAAAGCTATCGCCAATCACATTTTGAATAGCCATATCTGCGGTAAATTGACTTCCGTCGTAGATATTAGAGGTTTCACGGTACGGAGAATCTGTTCCAGAAACATCGTGATGATCACGACCTAAAACGACCAATCCTATTTTTCCTTCTTCAATTGCTTTATTAAAAGCATTTGCTATATTAATACGCCCTTCGGCATCTGCATATAAAATCCTTGCTTGTGAACCCACCACCAATTTGTTTTCTTGTGCTCCTTTAATCCATTGAATATTATCTGCCATTTGTTGCTGAATTTCAGGAGGAGATGTTTTTTTCATTTCTTCTAAAATTTCACAAGCAATTTGATCTGTGATTGCTAAATCTTCTGGTTTTCCTGAGGTACACACCCAACGGAAAGGTCCAAAACCATAATCGAAACACATAGGTCCCATGATGTCCTGAACGTAAGAAGGATATTTAAAGTCAATATTGTTTTTTGCCATTACATCAGCACCAGCCCTAGAAGCTTCTAATAAGAATGCGTTTCCGTAGTCGAAAAAATAGGTTCCTTTCGCTGCGTGTTTATTGATGGCTTCTGCTTGACGACGCAAACTTTTCTGTACTTCTGCTTTAAAAGCTTCGGGTTGATTTGCCATCATTTCGTTGGCTTCTTCATAAGAAAGGTCAACAGGGTAATAACCACCAGCCCAAGGATTATGAAGCGAAGTTTGATCGCTTCCTAAGTCGATATGAATGTTTTCTTCATCAAATTTTTCCCAGACATCTACTGCATTTCCGTCGTATGCAATAGAAACGGTTTCTTTGTTAGTAACTGCCTCTTTTACACGAGTTGTTAATTCATTTAAATCTGAAATCACTTCATCTACCCAACCTTGAGAATGACGTGTTTCGGTCGCTTTTTTATTTACTTCGGCACAAACCGTAACACAACCTGCAATATTTCCTGCTTTGGGTTGCGCACCACTCATACCTCCTAAACCTGAAGTTACAAAAAGTCCGCCGTGAGTATCTTTTTTAATTTTTCTAAAACCGTTTAGAAGTGTAATCGTGGTCCCGTGAACAATTCCTTGTGGACCAATGTACATATAACTTCCGGCGGTCATTTGTCCGTATTGAGTAACACCTAATGCATTAAATTTTTCCCAATCGTCTTGTTTTGAGTAATTAGGAATCATCATTCCGTTCGTTACGACTACTCTTGGTGCGTCTTTATGTGAAGGGAACAAACCTTGAGGATGACCAGAGTACATTACTAGAGTTTGGTCTTCGGTCATTTCAGACAAGTACTTCATTGTTAGAAGATACTGAGCCCAATTTTGAAAAACGGCTCCATTGCCGCCATAGGTAATTAGCTCGTGAGGATGTTGTGCTACGGCATAATCCAAATTGTTTTGAATCATTAACTGAATCGCTTTTGCTTGTTCGCATTTTCCAGGATAATCGGAAATTGGTCGTGCATACATTTTGTAATTTGGACGTAGGCGATACATATAAATACGACCGTATTTTTCTAACTCATCTTGAAACTCGGGTAGGAGTGTAGTGTGATGTTGCGATTCAAAATACCGAAGTGCATTGCGAAGTGCCAATTTTTTTTCTTCTGGAGAAAGAATGTCTTTTCGCTTTGGCGCGTGATTGATTGCTGGGTCGTATGTTTTTGGACTTGGAAGTTCTGCGGGGATTCCTTGTTTGATTTGTTCTTTGAATGTCATATTATAAACTTCTTTTTTTTGGTTCCTGAATCAAGTTCAGGAGGACAAATTGCTACCTTTTGTCTGAGATTGACTCAGAATCTATTATTGTTTTTACCACTCTTAGTTCCTAAATTAAGTTCAGGAGAACAAAGTACTGGTATTTAGTTTTTATTTGCTTTAATATCATTTCCATAAGGACAATACCTATTGCCGCTTCGATACGTTCCGATAAAAAAAATCGGAACACTCAGTGTCCTTTCTAAAAAAACAATTTAGCGCTTACTTCTTAAGTCTACTTTTTTATCATATCCATATGGGCAATGACGACATCCGCTTTCGCAACAATGTCCACGTTTTAGGTGGTATTGCTCGGTAAAACATTTATAGCCTTCTGGAGTTAGGTAATAATCTCCTTCTTCTAATTCTATTTTTTTCTTAAAAAAAGACATTATGCAAAAATAATAATTTCTTACTTTGTAGGGATGATAGTTTTAGTTAATAGTTTGTTATTGCGAAAGCGTTTTAACGGGATGAGTTTATGGCCTTTTATTTTGGTAAGAACTCCCGAGTTAAAGAAAGATCAAGTATTTATAAATCATGAAAAAATACATGCACGCCAACAAATAGAGCTGCTAATTATACCGTTTTATTTTTGGTACGGTATAGAGTTTTTAATACGATTAATACAGTATAAAAACAGGGATGAAGCCTACAGAGATATAAGTTTTGAAAGAGAGGCTTATACCAATGAAAAAGACCTCGATTATTTAAAAAGGAGCTCTTTTTGGGAAGTTATGAAATATTTTTAATTATTTAATTTCCTGTTTATTTCTTTAACAATGTTTTCCAACTCTGTAATTCTATTGTTTTGTTTTTCGATAATTTCTTGCTGTTCTTGGATAGCTTGTGTAAGTACAGGTATTAAGCCTGTGTAATTTATCATAAAATACCCTTCCACTAAATTTGCTGTTTGATTTTGTTTTACAGGAACAGTTGGATCGGGAATAGCTTTTGAGGTTACGAGTTCAGGAAATATATCTTTTAATTCTTGCGCTATAAAACCAAAAGAGGTTTCTCCTTTTTTAAAGGACATTCCTGGAAATTTATCAGCTTTCCATTGGTAAGATTTTGGCTTTAAAAGCATTATTTTGTTTAAAGAATTTTTGTTTAAATCTTTAATGTTTTTTTTCCATCTAATGTCTGAGCTTTGATAGACATTAGTGCCATAAAGATCTCCATTAAAATAACCAGCCCAAGCAGTTATAGGAGAATTAGTAGATCCATATACACCATAGCCTGCACCAGAATTTGGTAGGTGTAAAGAACGTACACCAAAACCAGGTCCTTGTACACCACTTTCAAAAGCAGCGCCAGTATTGGTAGTAGACGCGTTATGAGCAAATAAGGAAACTCCATCTCCATCATTAATAAATGCAGAAACAGGAGTCCAAGACGTATTTGGTCCAACAATAGTAGTTGTACCTTGGCCAACGACGCTAAATCTATCTACAGCAACCCCACCATAACTTGCGGGAGTAGAAGTTCCTATACCCACAGCATCATTTGTTCCGTCCACGAAAAGTGCGTTGGTAAGCGTATTACTTTCAACCCTAAAGTTGTAAGCATTTGAATCTTCATTAATAACGGTTTCTGTGGTTTTTACTCTCCCTCTTTCTGTGTTATTAGCTTTAATAACAACATCTTGTGCATCAGTAGTACCAATAAAGTTGGTGCCAGCGGTCGTACCAGAATTACCTGTAAGTTTCCAGTCATCACCAGCTATAAGTATCCATTTGGCTCCATCATTATAATATTGACCTACTACAACGTCACCTGTTGCTGCTGTGTTGAAAACCATCATTCCTGCAACATGTGCTGAAAGTGGAGCAAAACTAGAAGTACTTGTTAATGAGACTCTTGGCAAAATAATCCCTTTGGTGTCAGTACCATCACCTACTTCTAAAAGCGAATTGGTATTTGGACTAGTGTTGCCAATCCCAACTTGAGCAATGACAGAAAAAGATATAAATAAAATAAAAAGCAACCCAAGAAATTGGGTTTTTGTGAGGTAATAAGTATTCATAATGTGAGGTTTACAAAGTGTTACAAAGGTATAACAGAACACATTAATAACCAAAGTTTTATTATGTAATCAAAAAATGTAAGAATTATAGGACGTAGATGTGGTGATATAAACTATAAAAGACCTTTACTTTTTGGTAAAGGTCTTTTATAGTTTATATAGAAAGTATTTATTTAATTCTTTTTTTGTATGTTTTTCACTGTCTCTGATGAGTTAGGTAAATTATTTTGATTATTATTTGTTTGGCTTGGAACTGATTCACGTTTAGCCAGATCTTTAATTTTATAATTTTTATCTGCTATTAATGTTTCCGTTTTTAATTCCTTTTGCGCCAATTGTCCAGGACCTATTGGTAAACGGACACCTACGTGTTTTGAAACGATAGTTCCATTTTGTGCAACACGATCGGCTCTGCTTGCTACAATTTGCCAAGAGAACGCTACATTACTAGTTCCGCCATGTAATTCTTTTACAGTAAATCCATCTGCAGATTTGTTGGTTACATAGATACCATTACATTCTCCTTCTAATGTAACATAGACTTTTAAAGGATGTTCGCGATCAATATAAATTGAGCCTTTTAGTAAGGGATCAATATTAATTTGAACTTGACCATTTACTAATTGACCAACTCCAAAATCTTGAAATAATATTTCTGGGGCTTCGGGAGAGAACATAATTCTTGGATTTCCATCAGGGTCATCAATTAAAGTTGAGTTTGATCCAGTACCAATTACTTTGTAATCTGTTCCGCCACCATCTCCATTTCCATTAGTATCATATCTCATCCCTACATAAGCATAACTTGGTGTGCCAGAGCTCTCACTACCTCCACTAAAATAACCTCCATAATAACTATCTCTGTTTGATAGACTACCATCTGGGGTTACATTATCAAAACCTGCGAGTTTAGCTCTTGCTCTATTGCCATTATTTCCTCCGGTGGTAGTTACATCATTATCTGCGTCTAGAATAAATTCAGCAGAAGCATTACCTCTATTAGCATTAGCAACATCACCATAGCCGGCATAACTAAAAACACCGAGGTTATCACCAGATCCTGCTATACCAGATCCTCCAGGATCTACTACAATTGTAAGCCTTCCTTGACCAAGTCCAGCAAGTCCTGTTGATGTAGCACCTATTCCTATTCCAGATGCTCCATAAGTACCTGCAAAAACACCTCCTGAAGAAACCCCTGGGTATGCATATGAAACCCATGCACCTCCCGTAGCTTGTACCCCGTTTCCAGAGGCAGAATTACTAAGGGAACGAAAACCGTCACCAGTTCCAAGGAACCTCCCTACGAGTCCTCCTCCGGTATTTTGTCCATAATATGTATCTCCAGTTCCTGAACCAAATCCTCCAATAGCATTTTGTGTTCCAGTTGAGGTAGATTGGAGCATATAATTAGCAAAATAACCAGCATTATTAACATATACCTCGCCAGCTCCTGATCTTACAACCATTCTTGGAGACGAGTCTGTACTTAATACAAGCGATACCGCATCTGTGGTTCCTAAAAAGTTGGTTCCAGCTGTAGTACCCGCATTACCGGTTAAAGACCAGTCTCTACCATTACTACCGTCCATGGCTATCCATTTACTGCCATTACAATAGTAAAATCCTGGCGAAACAGCGGTACTTCCGGTACTAGCTGTTGCTGTATTGTATACTAATAATCCAGTTGCAGGAGTAGTTATAGGTGCTGCATTATTTGTAGCAGAAAGAATTACTCTATTAATTAATAATCCTTTATTTATAGCCGTCATTTCAAGTTGTGAACTTAAATTTGGTGAGTTAGTACCAAAACCGATATTGTCATTTAATCCATCAACAAAAAGTGCGTTTGCTTCACTATCAGTTTCTACTCTTAAGTTTAGATCGACACCACCTGGATTAAAAGTCCATTCAAAATTGGTACTACCTACTCTATTTGCATTATAAAAAGAGGTTCCATTAATAACCATATCCATTTGTCTATTTCCAGATTTATAAAAACCCATTGAAGTGTCATTTCCCCATGAATACGATGGGGCAGCTGCAGAACCATTCTCTATTGCCAATAATTGATCGTTGGTATTCATTCTAAAACGTTGTAAATTATTAGTTCTAAAAGTTAAACCAACATTATCTGTAGTACCTACAAAATTTACTGTTTGTGAAGTGCCAGTATTTCCTAATATTTTCCAGTCTTCACTAGCGATAAGAATCCATTTTGTACCGTCATTGTAATAATAACCTTCTATCACATCGCTAGTTACAACTGTGTTATATACGGTCATTCCTTGAACGTGTGCAGATAGCGGTGCAAAATTAGCGGTTCCAGTTAATGCTACTCTAGGTAATCGTAAACCTGCAGTAGAGGTGTCTGTACCTACATCTAAAAGTGCATCAGGATTTGGGGATGTGTTACCAATTCCTACTTGAGCAAGAGCAATAAAGCTAAATGTAAAGTATAAGAAAGCACTTAAAATATAAGTTCTTGCGTGGTAAAGTATATTCATGATATTCGAATTTAATAGATTTGGAATAACAATAGTATTAATAAAATCGATTAAATGCAAATAAAATACGATAAAAGGTAGATATTAGTAAAGTAATTCTTACTTTTTTGTTTTAATGTTAAAAAGAAAGAGTTTCTTACTAGGACTTAACAAATTAAAAACCCGAAAATATTTTTAAGTTATTCGAATTAAAAAAAATGTTTAAGTATAAAGCTCTAGAGGATAATTGTAAATCAGTTAGTTATGATAAACAATTAAAAAACAATCGATAAAAGTTCTAAATTACCGATAAAGCGTTATTTTTGAAATATTTTATTTTTTAAATATTTCAAAAATCAATTTGTATGAATAAGAAATCTACTTTTAAATTAATATTTTCTGTACTGCTTTTAAGTATAATTTCTTTTGTTTTTTTTATAAAGAATTTAGATAAAGAAACTAAAGAGAGTATAGGTCTTTATGAAAAATATGGAAATTATTTAGAAAACCATCCTTTCAGAAAAACAATGAAATTATCTAAAGAAGAAAGATTAAGCAAAGGATTACCTCCAAATAAATACTTTGAACAAGAATGGTTATATACTAGCGATCCTGTTTTACTTCGTCCAGCTCCAGAGAAAGTTCATCAACTTCAAAAAGAACTAGCAAATAACTCTGAAATGAGATCAGCTCCAGGAGATCCTTCTAATAGTTGGGTGGAACGAGGGCCAAATAATATAGGAGGTAGAACACGTGCATTATTATTTGCACCAGGAAGTAGCATTAAAGTATTTTCGGGAAGTGTTAGTGGAGGACTTTGGGTTAATAATGATATCACAAATTCTGCAACCGTTTGGCAACGTGTAAATGGAGTTCCTGGAAATTTATCGGTTTCAAGTATTACTGTAGATCCAAATGATTCTAATATCATGTATTTAGGTACGGGTGAAGTATATACTTGGGGAGCAGTTAATGGTAATGGAATATATAAATCTACAGATGGCGGAAATAACTGGTTTAATATTTATGAAGGAGGAGCTGGAATTGCTAATAAAATTACCTATGTACAAGATATTGTTGCTTGGAATAATCCTGTAACCAATCAAACCGAGGTATATTTTGGAGCCGATGCTATGGCATATACTGAAGAAGTAGAGAGTGGATCTGCAGGAGCAGGTTGGAACTGGCTTGGCTCAAACACTATTGGTTTATACAAAAGTACAGATGGCACAAATTTTAATAGATTAACAGGCTCTTTGTATGAAAGCTCAGCAGGAAAATATTTTGCTCCTAATACTTTTGATATTGGTGCAGATGGTAAATTATGGATGGGGACAAAGTATAGTTACTATACAGGTGAAGGAGGCGGTCGAGTATTTTCAAACGATGGAAATAACTGGACTAATGTTAGAAATCTTGGCACAAATGGACGTGTAGAAATAGCTTGTTCAAAACAAAATGCAACTAAAATTTATGTTTTAGTAGAAGATAGAGTAAATACGACTAATCCTGCGAAAATATTTAAAACAACTAATGGTTTTTCTTCAGCTCCTACTTTTATGGCTTTACCTAATGATGGGGATACAGGAATTGCAGCAGGAGACTTTACAAGAGGGCAAAGTTTTTATGATTTAATGATAGGTGTTGATCCTAATGATGATACAACTTTATATGTTGGAGGAATCGATATATTTAAATCTACAAATTCGGGAGGCAGTTGGAATCAACTTTCTCACTGGTATGGAGGATTTGGCTATCAAAATGTTCATGCAGATCAGCACGGGATTGCTTTTTCAAGTTCAAATAGAATAATTTTTGGGAATGATGGTGGTGTTTATTACACAAATAATGGTGGAACAAATACATTTGTTAGAAACAATGGTTATAATGTTACCCAGTTTTATAAAGCTGCTATCAATCAGCAAACAAGTATCGATAAGTTATTAGCTGGAGCTCAAGATAATGGCTCTCAGTTTATTAATAATGCACCTATAGGAATTAGTTCTTCTACGGAGACTTATGGAGGAGATGGTTGTTGGGTTTTTATCGATAAACAAAATGAATATATGATAGCATCCTATGTTTATAATACCTATGTCTATGCTAGGTATAGTGATGGTGTAGCTACAGTTTTTATTTCTAGTAATCAAACTGATGGCGATTTCGTAAATCAATGTGGATTGGATAGTGATGCTAATAAATTATATGCAAATGGTTCAAATGGTACAAATTATAGAATCTATAGATATTCAATTAATCCAAATAATGGATCAACAACTAGAACTACTTTAACTAATGCAATGTTAAATACGGTTCCTACCTATTTTACAGCTTCTCCTTTTGTAAATAATAGAATTTTAGTGGGTACCGCTTTGGGGAAAATTATTCGTTTAAACAATGCCAATGGTACGCCCTCATGGACAGATATCTCTATGCCTGGACAAGTAGGAGCCGTTTCAGATATCCGCTATGGACAATCTGAAAACGATATCATGGTCACTTTTCATAATTACGGTATAAATAGTATTTGGTACACCAATGATGGTGGTTCAAACTGGGTTAGTAAAGAAGGGAACTTACCAGATATGCCTGTTAAATGTATACTTCAAAATCCTTTAAGCCCAGAAGAAGTTATTATTGGTACAGAGTTAGGTGTTTGGAAAACTTCCGATTGGGGAAATACAAATCCAACTTGGGTGCAATCACAAAACGGAATGAGCGATGTAAGAGTATTGTCATCTGATTTTAGAGATGCAGACAATACAATTGTTGCAGCGACTTTTGGTAGGGGAATGTTTACAGGAACTTTTGAAGTAGAAGCTTGTGCTTCAACCACCACATATAATGCAGGTTGGAATAATGGAATCCCTTCAAATTCAAAATCGGCTATCATTTATTCAAATTACGATTCAGCAACAAGTGGAAGTATAGATGCTTGTACTTTTAGACTTACTGAAGGTAATACAGTTACCATAAAAGCAGGAGACTATTTAAAAGTGAATGGCGATATAATTATAGATCGCAACGCCACTTTAATTATCGAACACGAAGGAAGCCTAGTGCAAGTAGATGATAATGCTACTGTAACCAACAACGGAACGATTAACGTTATAAAAACCACCCCAGTAGCTACCGGGAATTCTTTTAGTATATTAGGAAGCCCAATGAGTACTACTACAAGAAGTGGAGCTTTTGTAGATAATATTGTGGTAATGAATCACGACACAAATCTGTTTAATTTAGATGCTACAGTAACTGCTGTAAATTCAGGAGCAGATCATTTTGCAGATACCGAAGGTGATAACTGGTTGTTTATGACGGGAGCAGCAGCTATAAATCCAGCAGAAGGATATTTGGTTGGGCCTACAACAGCAAGTGTAAGTTCTGGATCATACGATTTAACCTATAACACAGGAACTTTAAATAACGGAGTT
>JAJRQR010000018.1 GCA_024280145.1 Bacteroidota bacterium | reverse complement strand
TTTTTAGGGATTCATTAAAGGTAACTTTATCCAAAGCACTATATGGATGGTGTTTTCTTACATCACAAGAATACCCCGAACCTCTACCAACTGGTCCTGAAGCACCAAATGAAATTGCATCTTCTTTGCTTAATATTCCTACGCCTTTCATTCTTTTCTGAAAAATTACATTTCCAGTTAATAAACGGTCGTATTCAGGAATTTTAGTTGTAAAATGTTTTACAAAATCTTTGGTTCGTTGAATAAAATTAGGATGAATATCATACATCACTCCACCAGGAATATTGTAATTCATGGTAAGTCTAGCACCACAAGTTTCTTCAAAAATATCGTTGATCATTTCACGATCACGGAAACCATAAAAGTAGGTGGTTAACGCTCCAACATCCATTCCCATTACTCCCCACCAAAGACAGTGAGATGCGATTCGAGTAAGTTCACCTATAATAGTTCGGATTACTTTAACACGTTCTGGAACTTCTAATTGAAGGGCATTTTCTACCGTTAAACAAACGGCTTCATTATTAATATGTGACGACAAATAATCCATTCTATCTGTCAAATGAACGATTTGTTGATAGCTATCACGCTCGCACATTTTTTCGATAGAACGATGAATATAGCCTAAATCTGGCTCTACTTTTTTTATAATTTCACCATCAATTGTCAACAACAAACGCAGCACTCCGTGAGTTGCAGGGTGCTGAGGTCCCATGTTGATGAAATATTCCTCAGATTTAAAATTGTTATTTACAGTAGTTGTTCCCATAGTTATTTGATAACCATATTTACCTCATCCACATAATCTTTCCGTAACGGAAAACCTTCCCAGTCTTCAGTTAAAAACAAGTATTTTAAATTTGGATGATTATTAAATTTTACTCCGAAGAAATCAAACACTTCTCGTTCGTGGAAATCGGCTGTTTTCCAAATATTACAAACGGTATCGAAGTTTGGATTTTCTCGATCTGCTGTTTTTACTTTTACTACAATACTATGACGATGTGTAGTGGATTCTAAATGATAAACGATTCCTAGTTCTTTTCCCCAATCGACACCACTTAAACAGAATAAATAATCAAAATTTGTATCTGAATTCTCCCTTAATTGTGTCATTAACGAATGAAGATCTTCTGGAGAAACCTCAATATTTAGAAACTGAGAACCTTCTTCAGTGAATGATAATAAACTTGGGTTTATAGGCTCTGGAATTTTTGTTTCTGCACCTTCTTCTGTCTCAGGAACTGTTTCAACAACCTTGTTTGCTTCCGGATTTGGAAACCAACTACCTATTAAATTTTGTAATTCGTTGTTGTTCATTTTAGTTTATCTTAATTATTTTTTAAGATTCCTGCCTTCGCAAGAATTATTTCCCTTCATCAAAACCGTCAATAGGATTTACTTTATGTTTCATATTTTCGGTTCGTATTTTTTCTTGAAGCATTAGCATTCCTTCTAATAAAGCTTCAGGTCTTGGCGGGCATCCAGGCACATAAACATCTACCGGAATCACGTGATCCGCACCTTTTACTACCGAATAGGAATTGTAAAAGAAAGGCCCTCCAGAAATAGCACAAGCGCCCATTGCAATTACATACTTGGGTTCTGCCATCTGATCGTATAATCTTCGTAAAACAGGTGCCATTTTATTAACGATGGTTCCTGCAATAATGATTAAATCTGCTTGTCTTGGGGAAGGTCTTGCTACCTCAAATCCGAAACGAGAATAATCATGACGGGAAGCTCCTGTTTGCATCATTTCGATAGCACAACAGCTAGTTCCAAAATAAAGCGACCAAAGTGAATTGGATCGCCCCCAGTTAATCACCTTATCTAAGGTAGTCACCATGATGTTTGCTCCGTTTCCAGCAGGAATTACTTTCCCTGGGAAATCTTTTGGAGTAACCTGATTCAATCCATCAGGGACTACTTCGTTTAAAAAACTTTTTTTATCTACTCCCATTTCAATGCTCCTTTTTTCCACGCGTATAATAATCCCAATCCTAAGATAACTAGAAACACTAAAATTTCGATAAAAGCAACTGCTCCAACTCCTTTAAAGACTACTGCCCAAGGAATTAGAAATGCAACTTCTACATCAAAAATTAAGAATAAAATCGCGAATAAATAATAGCCAACCTTAAACTGAACCCAAGTAGGTCCAATAGTAGTCATTCCACTTTCGTAGGGCTCTTTTTTTTGTGGGTTGTCAGATTTATGTGAAATTAAACCGGAAAGGAAGTTGGCTCCTGCAACTAAAACAATCCCGGCAATTAAAAATACAATAATGGCTTCTGATCCCATATTTCTTTAATTAAAATTCAAAGTTAATTGAAAACTGTTAGCCGACTTATGACGATTGTCAGCTAACAGTTTATTTTATTAATCTACTTGATATGTTTCTCCAGCAAACAACAAATCGTCTACTTTTTTAAATTTCGATTTTGCTTTTACTTCAGCAGTTAAGGCATCTTCACGTTCTTCTAAAGTAACATCTTCAAAAGCTCTAATGATTCCTGTTACAATTGGATTTTGCATTCTACCTAACATTTGGTGTAATGTTGGATCTCCTTCTTTTGCATCGTGAACCAATATATCTGCTTCAGTAATACCGTTTTCTCCTATGGTAACCACTTCTAATTTAAGTCTGTTTAAGACGATACCTTTGTTTTTCTCTTTTCCGAAAATCATTGGTTTCCCGTGTTCAACGTGCAATTGCATATCTTGACGAACACTCTTATCGGTAAATTTAGTAAAACAACCATCGTTAAAAATAACACAGTTTTGAAGTACTTCAATTAATGAAGTTCCTTTAAACTTTTCAGCTTCAATAAAAAGCGCAGTCATTTCTTTTGGAGTATTTCCACCAATTCTTGCAAAGAAACGAGCTTGAGCACCCATTGCTAATTCAGCAGGTTGAAATGGAGGTTGTGTGTTTCCGTAGGGAGACGATTTTGTTTTCTGACCCACTAATGAAGTTGGTGAAAATTGTCCTTTTGTCAATCCGTAGATTTCATTATTAAATAATATAATATTCAAGTCTAAGTTTCTACGAAGTAGGTGAATAAAATGATTTCCACCAATCGCTAAAGCATCTCCATCACCCGTAATTACCCAAACACTTAAATCTGGATTGGCTAATTTAACACCAGAAGCGATCCCTGGAGCACGACCATGAATACTATGCATTCCGTAAGAATCTATATAATAAGGAAAACGTGAAGAACATCCAATACCGGATATAAATACTACATCTTCTTTGTTTACGCCCATTTCTGGAAGCGCTTTTTGCATCGCACGTAAGATTACGTAGTCATCACAACCTGGACACCATCTAACTTCTTGATCGCTCGTAAAGTCTTTAAAAGTATATTTTTTAACTCCTGAATTTTCCATAATTATGATAAATATTTTTTAAATTTTTCAATTAACTCTGTGTTTCCAAAAGGAAGTCCTTGTACTTTATTATGTTGAAGGAATTCAATTCCACTGAAATTCATTCGCAACACATTTGCAAACTGTCCGTTGTTTAATTCACAAACAATTACTTTTTTATATCCTTTAATTAATTCTTCTGTATTTTTAGGAAGCGGATTGATATAGTTAACATGAGCAAGACCAATATTGTCATAGCCATCATCGTTCATTTCTTTTACAGCTGAATGAAGCGAACCATAAGTTCCACCCCAACCAATCACTAGTAAATCACCTTTTTTGGCAAATTCAGGTTCGATATCTGGAATATAATTAGCAACACGTTTTACTTTTTCGGCACGTATTTTCGTCATATACTCATGGTTATCTGGAACGTAAGAAACATTTCCGGTAACTCTATCTTTTTCCAAACCACCAACCCGATGTTCCAATCCAGGACTTCCTGGAATTGCCCAATTACGAGCTAATGAATCTTTATCTCTGTCGTAAGGATGCCAATTTTCGGTAGCTTCTTTAATAATACAGTTGCTTATTTCCGGCATTTCAGAAACCGTTTTAATTTTCCAAGGAGCCGATCCGTTTGCAATATAACCATCGGTTAATAACACAACAGGAGTCATATGTTCTAAGGCTAATTTAGCAGCCATAAATGAATAATCAAAACAGTTGGCAGGCGTACTTGCTGCAATTACAATCACAGGGCTTTCACCGTTACGACCGTACATCGCTTGTAGTAAATCTGATTGTTCTGTTTTGGTTGGTAATCCAGTTGAAGGTCCACCACGTTGTACATTAACTACTACTAGTGGAAGTTCAATCATCATCGCCAGACCTAATGCTTCCCCTTTTAAAGCCAATCCAGGACCAGAAGTGGTCGTAATTGCTAAATCACCAGCAAAAGCCGCTCCTATTGAAGAAGTGATTCCTGCAATTTCATCTTCTGCTTGAAAAGCTTTTACACCAAAATGTTTGTGTTTTACCAATTCGTGAAGAATATCGGTAGCAGGAGTAATAGGATAGGAACCTAAAAATAATTCCAATCCAGATTTTTCAGCAGCAGCAAGGAATCCCCAAGCAGTAGCTGTATTTCCCATAACGATACGATACGTTCCCTTTGGCATTTTTGCCGGAGAAATCGTATAGGTATTTGGAATTAACTCTAAGGTTTCCGCAAAGAAAAAACCAGCGTTTAATACTTTCGTATTCGCTTCGATTAATTGCGGTTTTGTTTTAAACTTTTTATTAAAAAACTCTATAGTATGTTCTATAGATCGATCGTACATCCAATAAACCATTCCTAAAGCAAACATATTTTTACTTCGGGTGATGCTTTTATTTTCTAAACCTTCAACATCTTTTAAAGTTTCTTTAGTTAAGGAAGTAATTGCTACTTCAATAACACGATAGTTTTCTAGTGAACCATCTTCTAATGGATTCGTTTCGTATAAAGCCTTCTCCAAATTCTTTTTAGTGAAAGAATCGGTATCTACAATTATTGTATGTCCGGGTTTCACCGACATTAAATTGGTTTTTAGTCCCGCAGGATTCATAGCGACTAATAAATCTACGCTATCTCCAGGAGTACTAATTTCTACACTTCCAATATGAACTTGAAAGCCAGAAACTCCGTACAAACTCCCTTTTGGGGCTCTAATTTCTGAAGGATAATTAGGGAAAGTAGCAACATCATTCCCAAACATTGCCGATGTATCGGTGAATTGAGTACCAGTTAGTTGCATACCATCTCCAGAATCACCTACAAATCGAATAACAACAGCCTGTAAAACCTCGGGCTGCTTATCTTTTATTATTGTATCCATATTTTTTGATAATTTTTCTAAATTTATGAAATATTTTTCTATTTTTAAAAAACCAAAATTATTTTATATTTTTAGAATAAATTATGACCGATGTCACTTCTTAAAAAAAAGAAATAATTTAGTTTAGCGAATTATTAATTAAAACATAAAACCATGGCAATAATAATAACAGACGAATGTATAAACTGTGATGCTTGTGTTGCAGAATGTCCAAACAATGCAATATACGAACCAGATCAAGAATGGTCTTATTCTGATGAAACAACTTTAAGCGGAATGGTAACACTACCGGGAGGTGAAGAAGTAGATGCAGATGCAGAAAATGAACCAGTATCTGATGAGTTTTATTTTATCGTAACAGATAAGTGTACGGAATGTAAAGGGTTCCATGATGAGCCACAATGTGCCTCAGTTTGTCCGGTAGATTGTTGTATTCCTGATGAAAATCATGAAGAAACAGAAGAACAATTACTTTCTAAAAAAGCTTGGATGCACGGCGAATAAGATTTTAGAAAATATATTATATAGGAAAGCACTCTTTTTTAAGGGTGCTTTTTTCGTTTATTAGATAGTGTAGTATGATTCCAAGTCACCTAGTCACTAAATGTTATACTTTCTCACCTAAAATTTCATTAATCCTTTCTCAAACTGACAATCATCATAGTTTGCCTCATTTGAGTTATTTAATTTTATCGAAAATTTAAAATACCCTAATCAATAGTACACTCTTGATTTCAAAATAGTTAATAGTCTTTTAGGGAGAAATCAATAAGTCGTATCATATAGGGTGTTTCTTTATAACTCTATATTATGAATAAACCAGTTAAGAAATTAATTTGTGATGCCAACGAAGCGGTTGCCATCATTTCGCATAAAACCAATGAAGTTTGTGCAATTTATCCAATTACTCCCGCTTCACCAATGGGCGAACACGTAGATGTTTATAGCTCAGATGGGAAAAAGAATATTTGGGATAATATTCCTAGAATTGTAGAAATGCAAAGTGAAGGTGGTGCCGCTGGTGCCGTTCACGGATCCTTACAAGCAGGTGCCTTAACGACAACCTTTACAGCTTCGCAAGGTTTGTTATTAATGATTCCGAATATGTATAAAATTGCGGGAGAATTATTACCAACCGTAATTCACGTAGCTGCAAGAACCATTGCAACTCATGCGCTTTCTATTTTTGGCGATCATTCTGATGTAATGGCAACACGTCAAACAGGATTTGCGATGTTATTTGGAGGTTCGGTACAAGAAGCGATGGATTTTGCTTTAATTTCTCAAGTAGCGACTTTAAAAAGTAGAGTGCCTTTCCTTAATATATTTGATGGATTTAGAACTTCGCATGAGATTTCAAAAATCGATGCAATTTCAGATGAAACCATCGTTGCAATGATGCCAGAAGTTGAAATTATGGCGCATCGTAAAAGGTCTTTAGATCCAGATAATCCTGTAATTAGAGGAACTTCTCAAAACCCAGATGTATTCTTTCAATCAAGAGAAGCATCAAATTCCTTTTACGATAAAGTACCTGGAATTGTTCAGGAAACAATGGATGAATTTTACGAACATACCGGACGTAAATACAGTTTGTTCTATTATATAGGCCATCCTGAAGCAGAACGCGTGATTATTATTATGGGTTCTGGTGAAGGTCCTGTTAGAGAAACCGTTGATACGATGGTTAATAATGGCGAGAAAGTAGGAGCTTTATTTATTCGTTTGTTTAGACCATTTTCTATCAAACATTTCATAGATGAATTACCGAAATCTGTAAAAAACATTGCTGTTTTAGATCGAACCAAAGAACCTGGAAGTATTGGTGATCCACTGTATTTAGATATCGTTGCGGCCTTTGCTGAAAGCGAAAGAGAAACACCAAAAATTGTTGGTGGACGTTATGGATTGTCTTCCAAAGAATTTACACCAGCAATGGTAAAAGGTATTTACGATGAATTGGATACCGATTGTCCAAAAAATCATTTTACCGTCGGAATTATCGACGATGTAACGCATACCAGTATCGATTATAATTCGGTTTTCAACACTAAAAAATCGACCATCAACTGTATGTTCTACGGATTGGGATCTGACGGAACCGTGGGAGCCAACAAAAACTCCATTAAAATTATTGGACAAACCACCGATAATTTTGTACAGGGTTATTTTGTATATGATTCTAAAAAGGCGGGAGCACAAACCATTTCGCATTTACGTTTTGGTCCAGATCCAATTTATTCCAGTTATTTAATTAATACCGCCGATTTTATTGCTTGTCATCAATACAATTTTATTGAAAAATATGACATCTTAGCAAAAGCCAAAAAAGGTGGAACTTTCTTATTGAATTCCCCTTATTCAAATGAAGAAGTTTGGGATCATTTACCAAAAATAATGCAAGAGGAAATTCTTGAAAAGGAATTAAAATTTTATGTAGTTGATGCTTCCAAAGTAGCTCAAGAAGCACATCTTGGTAAACGAACCAATACCGTGTTACAGACCTGTTTCTTCGCTATTTCGGGAATCCTTCCAAAGGACGAAGCTATTCAGAAAATTAAAGATGCGATTGTAAAATCCTATTCTCATAAAGGAGAAAAAGTCGTTCAGATGAACTTTAATGCGGTGGATAAATCTTTGGAAAATTTACAAGAAGTAAATTATCCAAAAGTAGTTTCCAGTAACATGGAATTGAAACCGATGATGACCGGAAATACCGATCCGTTTGTTGAAAAAATACTCGGAAGTATCTTAGCAGGAAAAGGAGATGAATTACCTGTAAGTGCTTTCCCAGTTGACGGAACGTTCCCAACAGGAACCACTCAATTTGAAAAACGAGGGATTGCCGATTTTGTACCCGTTTGGGACGATGTAGATTTATGTACACAATGTAATAAGTGTGTGGTGATCTGTCCTCATGCTGCAATTCGTTCTAAAGTAGTGACCAATGAAGAATTTTCTAATGCACCAGAAACTTTAAAATCTGTAGCACCAATAGGAAGACCATTTGACGCTAAAACTGAAAGATACGTTCTACAAGTTTCACCCGAAGATTGTACAGGTTGTGATCTTTGTGTAGAGATTTGTCCAGCTGAAAGTAAAGAGATTGAAAATTTCAAAGCGATTAATATGCGGAAGAAATTAGATGTTGATGTGGAAGAAAATGCAAACTGGGATTTCTTTGAAAGTTTACCTTATTACGAACGTACCGAATTGAAAACTTCGAATGTAGAAGGATCACAATTCTTAGAACCTTTATTTGAATTCTCAGGAGCTTGTTCTGGTTGTGGTGAAACCCCTTATATTAAAATGTTAACTCAATTATATGGTGATAGTATTTTAATTGCAAATGCAACAGGATGTTCTTCTATTTATGGAGGAAATTTACCAACTACTCCTTATAAAACCAATCAGTTTGGTAGAGGGCCAGCTTGGGCAAATTCTTTATTGGAAGACAATGCTGAATTTGGATTGGGAATGAAATTAGCCCTTTCTAAAAAACAAGAACTCGCCTTTGGTTTATTAAAATCATTAGAGTTATTAGTAGGATCAGAAATAGTAGATGCTATTGTTAATAATCTTGAAGAAAATGAAACTCAGAAAGCTAAGAAATTTGAAGATATCGACAAGTTGAAGAAAACACTTTCATTGTTGGATAACGATGCAGATGCTTTAAAACTAATTCAATTAACCGAATATCTACGTAAAAAAGATGTTTGGATTCTTGGCGGTGATGGTTGGGCTTATGATATTGGATTTGGTGGTGTAGATCACGTGCTTTCAACAGGTGAGAACATCAATATTCTGGTAATGGATACCGAGATTTATTCCAACACTGGAGGACAAACTTCTAAAGCAACTCCACTTGGAGCCTCGGCTAAATTCTCTGTTTCAGGAAAACGAACCAGCAAGAAAAGTTTGGCTTTACAAGCGGTTTCCTACGGAAATGTTTATGTAGCACAAATTGCAATGGGAGCTAAAGATATTCAGTCTTTAAAAGCGATTGAAGAAGCAGCTGCTTATCCAGGACCTTCTATAATTATTGCATATTCACATTGTGGTGACCACGGATATGATTTAAAATATGCGGTTTCACAACAAGAAAAAGCAGTAGAAACTGGATATTGGCCATTGTTTAGATTTGATCCTTCCAAACCAAAAGGAAAGAAATTTAGATTGGATTCTAAAGCGCCAAGCAGACCTTTAGAAGACTTTATGTACAATGAAACTCGATTTACAAGAGTGGTAAAACAAAATGCTGATTTGGGTGCTGAATTATTAAAAAGAGCACAAGAGGAAGTAGAAACTAATTGGGAACGATTGGAATTGTTTAGAAATATGTAATTTATTTGTAAGCTTTGACAAAGTTTAAAACTTTGTCAAAGCTTTTATAAAATGTGAAGGTTTAATTTAAAGAGATCCCTGTTTTCACAGGGAATATTATGAAAGATAGAGCAGAGGCTTTATTAAAAGAAGCCGTAAAAAAAATAGGAGAGGCAAATGAAGAATTATGCCGCCCACAGGAAGATGTAGTTTCGATAATGGTTTGTAAAAAAGCCCAACGAGCAACAGAGAATTTTTTAAGAGGATTTTTATTACAAAACGGAAAAGAACCCGGTATTGAAAAAACCTTAGACGAGTTGCTAAATCAATGTGTAGCAATCAACCCAAATTTTGAAAAAGTAGATTTATCTCATTTTGATTGTCGATCTGTTAAGTTAGATTCAAGACAATGCAATGAGGTTTCAAAAGTTAGTGGTTGCTTTGTGAATGCTAGTAATTTAGAAACTTTCTTACGGGAAGAGAAGGTGATTTAGTTGTCTTTTCGAGTGACGTAGGAGCGAAGCAATCTGCTTAGTTTTTTAATAAGATTGTTTCACTACGTTCGCAATGACATTAATCATTCAGCTTTAAAACAGCCATAAATGCTTCTTGGGGAATTTCTACATTCCCAACTTGGCGCATTCGTTTTTTACCTTTTTTCTGTTTTTCTAGTAGTTTTCGTTTACGAGAAATATCCCCACCATAACATTTTGCAGTAACATCTTTACGAAGTGCTTTTACGGTTTCTCTAGAGATTATTTTTGCTCCAATCGCAGCTTGTATTGGAATATCAAATTGTTGTCTTGGGATTAACTGACGTAATTTTTCACACATCTTTTTCCCAATATCGTAGGCATTTTCTTGGTGTAATAATGCTGAAAGAGCATCGACTATGCTTCCGTTTAATAATACATCTACTTTAACCAATTTTGAAACTCGCATTCCAATAGGATGGTAATCGAAAGAAGCATATCCTTTTGAAACTGTTTTTAAACGATCGTAAAAATCAAAAACAATTTCTGCTAATGGCATATCAAACGACAATTCTACTCTTTCTGGAGTTAAATAAGTTTGGTGTGTAATTTGCCCACGTTTGCTAATACAAAGCGACATTACAGGTCCAACAAAATCGGATTTTGTAATGATAGTAGCTTTTATATAAGGCTCCTCTACTCGATTTAAGCTAGAAGGTTCTGGTAAATCTGTTGGGTTGTTTACCAACAAAATTTTATCTGGATGTTTATTGGTATAAGCGTGATACGAAACATTGGGAACGGTAGTAATCACCGACATATCGAACTCACGTTCTAGGCGTTCTTGAATGATTTCCAAGTGTAACATTCCTAAGAAACCACAACGAAATCCGAAGCCTAAAGCCGCAGAACTTTCTGGTTGAAATACTAAGGAAGCATCATTTAATTGAAGCTTTTCCATAGAGTTTCTAAGTTCTTCAAAATCATCATTATCAATTGGATAAATTCCCGCAAAAACCATGGGTTGTACATCTTCAAATCCATCAATTATATTTTTGGTTGGGTTTTTAAAATCGGTAATGGTATCACCCACTTTTACTTCTTTAGCCTCTTTAATACCGGTAATTAAATAACCAACATCTCCCGCTTTCATACTTTTTTTAGGCTCTTGTTTTAGTTTTAAAGCACCTACTTCATCTGCAAAATAATCTTTACCGGTAGCCATAAATTTAATATGCTGTCCTTTTCTTATTTCTCCGTTGATAATTTTAAAATAGGTTTCAACTCCACGAAATGGATTATAAACTGAATCAAAAATCAAGGCTTGTAATGGCTCATCTACATTTCCTGTTGGATGTGGAATACGGTCTATTATAGCATGTAAAATATCTTCAATCCCAACACCTGTTTTTGCACTGGCAGGAATTATTTCTTCTAATTCACAACCTAAAAGCCCGACGATATCGTCAGAAACCACTTCAGGATTTGCAGAAGGAAGGTCAATTTTATTTAAAACAGGAATTATTTCTAAATCGTTTTCTAAT
>JAJRQR010000199.1 GCA_024280145.1 Bacteroidota bacterium | reverse complement strand
TTAGATATTAGAAGAGATAAAAAAACCATTATTCAAGATCGTACGATTTATGAAGATGCTTTTATTTTTGCTCCCAATCTTCACGCTATGGGATTAATGACCAATCGTGATTATGAAAATTATCGTTCGCTTTTCGATTTAATGGAAAGTGTTACTGAAGCTCCCGATTTATTGATTTATCTTAGAAGTTCTATCCCAAATTTGGTAGGGCAAATTCACAAACGTGGTAGAGAATACGAAAACTCTATTAGCATCGATTATCTAAGTAGGTTAAATGAACGCTACGAAGCGTGGATCGATAAATACGACAAAGGAAACATCATTATTCTTGATGTTGATAACATTGATTTTGTTGATAATCCTGAAGATTTAGGTGAAATCATCAATAAGATTGATGCTGAGATTAATGGCTTATTTTAATTTCAGAAAGCTCAAAAAAAGATTTCAATTTCATGTAGCTTTTTCTCTTCTACTTTTACAGAAAACAGAAAACCAACCTATTAGTTAATTTATATTCTTAATTTTTAAACTAAATGAAAATCATTAAATTATTATTAATAGGCCTTTTTATTGCTACCATAAGCTGTTCTAGTGATGATAGTACAAGCAATCCATTACCCCCGGAGCCAGTCGAACCAAGTATTGTCGGCACTTGGACAATGACAAGTATTGAAACAACAATAAACACTACCACCACTACTTCACAAGGAGATAGCACTACTGCAAATTCTACTGGTGATGGATCTAATTTAAATATTGTTGTTACTTTTACAGAAAACCCAAATAATTCTACTTCAACAGGAACTTATAGTTTAACATTAACAACTGACTTTGGTGGTGGGCAAACCACTACGCAAACTTTTGACAACCTAAGTTTTGAAAATTTAGTTGGGGGATGGTCTATTAACGGAAATCAGTTAACAATTCTCACACCTTTAGATAATACTATAAATGCAACTATTAGTTCATTAACTGAAACTACGTTAATCTACAACTCGGTTTTAGAAGAAAGTTTTACTGATGCAAATAACAATGACATAGTAAATATTATTACTCAAAATTTATCTTATAGTAGATAAAAAAATATGAAGAGCCCCACTTTGTCTAATTATCGAGTCTTGATTTCACTAAATTGCTGAATTTATTTTTCTTATTAAACATTGATTAAGAAAATTACATCTAGTTTTAATAATGCCCCTATTTTTTATGGTCTTGTATTAATATTAATGGCAATTATTTCATTGGCATTAAGAATTTATTTTAAAGAATCTTTCAAAATGAAAGACCACGATGTAATGTCATGGAAAGCTTATGTAAATTCTTGGGCGTTTATTTTTCTTTTATTTGTTATGGGAGTTTGTTTAATACTGCGAAATATTTAAAAGAAAAAGGCTAGCAGTTTATCAAAACCCGTTAGATTTTACGTTTATTAATTACACCAAACTTTTGATAAAGATTAAATAAAGCCATTAAGCAGTATCACAACACTTATTTAAATCAAAAAAAACCTGCTAAATCATAGACTTAGCAGGTTTTTAATTTATAAGAAAAAAGGAAACTATTTTGTTTCTTCTATTTCTTCAGTAACCTTTACGGTACGTTTTTCAATTTTAACATCTACATTTTTTAAAGCTTCTACTTGTGCTTTTACTTCTGCTTCAGTTCCTTCAAAAACTTGTTCCATTTTATTAGTTTCACCATTTTTTGTTATGGTGGTTGTAATGGTTGCCTTTGCAGTTCCATCGTCATTCACTTCCATATTCACGTTTACTTGCTTTTCCGAAGAAATAGTAGTTGCATCGTGAGTTTCGTGTAATTCCATATCGTTTGTCATTACGTGACCTTCCGAAGTATGACCTCCTAAAATTGGTGCAATTACCAATCCGATTAAACAAGTTAGTTTAATTAAAATGTTCATTGATGGACCAGAAGTATCTTTAAATGGATCTCCAACTGTATCTCCAGTAATTGCAGCTTCGTGAGCAGCAGAACCTTTGTGAGTCATTTCGCCATTAATCATTACACCTGCCTCAAAAGATTTTTTAGCATTATCCCAAGCACCACCAGCATTGTTTTGGAAGATTGCCCAAAGCACACCACTTACGGTAACTCCAGCCATATAACCACCTAACATTTCAGCAATAATCATATTGTCCATTCCAAATAACATTGGTAAGAATGTAATTACTAAAGGAAATCCGATAGTTAATAATCCTGGCAACATCATTTCTCTTAAAGAAGCTTCGGTAGAAATCGCAACACATTTATCGTATTCTGGTTTCCCAGTTCCTTCCATAATTCCTGGTATTTCTTTAAACTGACGACGTACTTCGTAAACCATTTCCATTGCAGCTTTACCTACAGCATTCATTGCTAATGCAGAGAAAACTACGGGCACCATACCACCAATAAACAACATTGCTAATACTGGTGCTTTAAAAATGTTAATCCCTTCAATTCCTGTGAAAGTTACATAAGCAGCAAATAAGGCTAAAGCTGTTAATGCAGCTGAAGCAATTGCAAAACCTTTTCCAGTTGCAGCAGTTGTATTACCTACTGAATCTAATATATCTGTACGTTCTCTTACGATAGGATCTTGCTCACTCATTTCAGCAATTCCACCAGCATTATCTGCAATAGGTCCAAATGCATCAATCGCTAATTGCATCGCCGTTGTAGCCATCATTGCTGAAGCAGCCATTGCTACTCCATAAAATCCTGCTAAAGCGTATGATGACCAAATTGCTGCTGCAAATAAAATTACTGTTGGAAATGTAGAAATCATTCCTGTTGCTAAACCTGCAATAATGTTTGTTCCTGCACCAGTTGCCGATTTTTGAACAATATTCATAATTGGTTTTTTACCCAATCCTGTATAATATTCCGTTACTGCTGAAATACCTCCACCTACAATAAGACCAATAATGGTTGCCCAGAATACTCTCATTGCAGTAATATCTATTAATCCTTCACCAAAGAAGTGCATTTTCATAGTTTCAGGTAACATCCAAGTAACTAAAAAGTAACTTGCGATGGCTACTAAAACAATTGAAGTAAGGTTTCCTTTATTTAAGGCTCCCATTACTTTAGATTCTTTTGCATTGTTATCTTTAATTCCCACTAACATCGTTCCAATCATCGAAATGATGATTCCGACACCTGCAATAGACATTGGTAAAAGGATTGGTCCAATTCCGCCAAAGGCATCTTGAATACTACCTCCCATATCACGAATAATATAGTTTCCTAATACCATTGCAGCTAAAACTGTTGCTACATACGAACCAAATAAATCGGCTCCCATTCCTGCAACATCACCTACATTATCACCTACGTTATCTGCAATTGTAGCAGGATTACGAGGATCATCTTCTGGAATACCAGCTTCTACTTTACCAACTAAATCGGCACCAACATCGGCAGCTTTTGTATAAATACCCCCACCTACTCTTGCGAATAATGCGATAGATTCAGCTCCTAGTGAGAAACCAGCTAGAGTTTCTAAAACAATTGTCATATCTTCTACTGAAGTCCAGGCTCCACCCATAAAGAAATGGAAGAATCCGATAAAAAATACCGTTAATCCTAGTACTGCTAAACCTGCAACACCTAATCCCATTACCGTACCACCACCAAAAGAAACTTTTAGTGCGTTTGGCAAACTAGTTTTTGCAGCTTGTGTTGTTCTTACATTGGTTTTGGTTGCGATTTTCATTCCCATATTTCCTGCCAAAGCAGAAAAGAAAGCCCCAAATATAAATGCGATTACTATTAACCAGTGTGTTGTTGGTACTACCATTGAAACAACAGCAAGTAAAATACTCACCACGATTACACAAATAGTAAGCAATCTATACTCCGCATTTAAAAAAGCTAAGGCTCCTTCGTAGATGTGATCTGAAATTTCTTTCATTTTTCCATCTCCAGCATCTTGTTTCATCACCCAAGACTTTTTAATGAGCATATAAATTAGCCCTACTATCGCCAACACTATTGGCATATAAATCATCATTGATTCCATTTTCTATTGTTTTATTATTTAGTCGGGCAAAAGTAGTAAAATCAAAGGGAATAAAAAACCCCTCAGAAAAAGTAATTCTGAAGGGTAATTATAAGGGCTAAAGGTCTTTACTAAATCGTAAAATTTCCTGTTTTTTTATGTTCGCTGTTTTCGTAACGTTCAATACATTTATTATGTATTTCATAGGCTTCTTCAGCATCTCCCCAACCTCCAACATCTACTTTCTTTTCTTCTAAGTCTTTATATACTTGAAAAAAGTGTTCAATTTCTTTTACCATATGTGGATTCATATCAGACAAGTCATTCAATTTATTCCAAATTGGATCTGAAACCGGCACACAAATTATTTTTTCATCTGG